>DIFH01000077.1 GCA_002427615.1 Paludibacter sp. UBA5753 | reverse complement strand
CTATTAATTCAACAACCTATAAGAAAACCCAAAGCTCAAAAGTTCTTTAAACTGCAACCTTGCTTTGTCGCCGGCAGCTAAAATCTGGGTATTGTCGTAACGTGGATTCAAAGAAATACGGGTCGACAAAAAACGGTTTATCGTAAAATTGCCCACTATCTCCCAATCAATTTCTACTTTTTCGTAATTAGTATAAAACGACAATCTGGAGTCAATCTGAATTTCGCGGGCATAAGCGTACGAAAACACACCTTTGAACGAGCTGCCTATTTCGCTTAAAACATTTTTTCCTTTTTCGATACCAAATAAATTTTGATTTACATGAATGGTATCATTTACATAAATATATTTGTAAGACATTGGTGAAAAGGCCAACGAAAAGAGTTTTTTGTATTTGTAATCTAATCCGACGCCAATATTCAGCCTCACAGGAGTAAGTAACGAGGCCTTCATCTCGGGAGAATTCACAGCCTTGTAGTTATGAAACAATTGAGTAGAAAAATCCACCGATCCGGAGTAAAACCATTTCCCTCCTGCCTTGAACCCTAATTTACTATTGATTTTAAAGATGTCATCATTGGTATTTAAAACCCGCAATGTATCGCCATCTACCGAATTGAAACCCATGCGCCATTCTGCGTTGTTATCCCACTGAATATTTTTCTTGTCGTCGTAATTCAGTTGCCCTGTGAGTATACCTAATACGGCAATATTTTGGTTTCCACCCTGATACCAGTTATTCGAAACGTAATTTTGCGAAAATTGAATTAGGGTATTTGCTTTTCGCGTCCACGGGTCGCGCTGCATTTTAGGCACAACGAGCTTTTTGCCGGTCGTTCCTTTTCCTTTCGAAATATTGATTAGCTGGATTTCCTCGGCTTTCCTGCCATTGATTATATGGCTTTTGATTCCATCGGTACTTGGCAGGTTTTCGTACCGGAACGCGAACAAAGAAGGATATTTCAGCGCAAAAGATTTCAAAGCGCCCAAACGTAATTCGCGGATAATTTTTTCGGCAGAGGGAACTTCAATTGATTTGATGAGACTTTGTGTTAATGACCCAGGCTTTTCGCCAAAATAAAAAGTATAAGGATACAGATTTTTGCATCGGTCGAAATTGATTTTTTCTTCTTTATATACCAAATCGATAAATAATGGATTCCCCTGAAGAATTAAAGAGTCTACCGGAGTAAAGTCTACTTTGCTCATCGATTTTTGGGCGTCAAAAAGAGTATCTGAAAAACTTTGTTTAATTGTTAAGGAATCAATGCCAATTTTGTGACTGCCGGTTGCGAGAACCGAAATATTGTTCAGTAAGCTGTCCAGGTCAAAAGTTTCGACATTATTTTGAATTAAGCTGTCGGGCGAGGCGACTGTGTTTGGAAACAAGCCAATGCTCAAAAACAAAAACACAGCAGTAAAGATTACTTTCACTTTCATACACATTCAAAAATTAACTATACCTGATTCGAGGCGCAAAAACAGATCGGATTTTCAACTATTAAACGTCAAGTATTCTCAAAACCTGTCGGGAGAGATTTATTTCCTGTTTTTGCTCCCAGTTCTTTTATTTTTTCGGCTGTGCGGATAATATTTCCTGAGCCGTCTTTCATTTTTTTGATCGCATCATCGTAAGCACTGGATGTTCGGTCTATATTACTTTTAATTTTCACCATGTCTTCGGTGAAGCCAATAAATTTGTCGTATAACGAGCCGCTCAGGCGTGCAATTTCCTGGGCGTTTTTTGTCTGGTTTTCTTGTTTCCAAATAGACGAAATGGTACGCAATGTTGCTAACAAGGTAGTCGGGCTTACGATGACAATTTTTCGTTCCCACGCGTACGAAAAAAGTTCTCCATCTCCCTGAACAGCAACCGAAAATGAAGATTCGATAGGAACGAACATCAATACAAAATCAGGCGTGTTGATATTTTGCGCATTTTGATAATTTTTTTCGCTCAGCAATTTCACGTGGCTGCGAATCGAAGCGATATGTTCTTTCAGGTATTGCAACTGATGTTCTTCGCTTTCGGCAGTCATAAACCTTTCGTAAGCCACCAGCGAAACTTTCGAGTCAATGATAATATGTTTATTATCCGGCAAATGGATAATTACATCAGGACGCTGCACGCTGTTGTCGGCTCCATCTACCACTTCTTCCCGTTCATATTCCTGTCCTTTGGTCAATCCCGAACGTTCCAGCACACGTTCCAGCACGATTTCGCCCCAGTTACCTTGTTTCTTTACATCCCCTTTCAGGGCTTTTGTCAAGTTGTTGGCTTCTTCGCTTACCCTTGTATTCAGTTCTGTGAGTTTTCGCACTTCTTCACGCAAACTGATTTTATCACGCAATTCTTTGTCGTAAGTTTCGTCCACTTTTTTCTCAAAAAGCTGAATTTTTTCCTTCAGCGGATTCAAAATTTCGCTGATATTTTTGTGGTTCGAAACCGTAAACTCGTCCGAACGTTCTTTCAGTATTTTATTGGCAATATTCTCGAATTCGGCAGTAAGTCGCTTTTGCAATTCTTCTATTTCGGCTTTTTGGTTTTCGAGTTTTTCTATTAAGTTGTTGTTGGTAGTTTTGAGTGTGGCAACTTCCAACCCACGAGCGTTTGCAAGCTCCAAATTTTGTGCCAGTTCCTCTTGTATACGCAGCAGTTCCTCGCTTTTCAGTCGCAATGTTTCCTGCGCAACCGACTTTTGTTTTTCTGCTTCAATTTGTGCCGTCTGAAACGCTAAAGTTTTCTCTTCCTGTTTTATAAGTGTTTTTGCGTGTCTGCCCGAAGCAAGAAACCAGGCGGCAAGAAATCCGATAATTAAAGCGCAAAGCGCGAGTATATATTCCATTTGTTTAAGATTTTTAAATAATTGTTGTAACTTTACTTTGATAAATTAGTTTCAGACTGAATAAACACAGTTTGTCAGAGTAGAATTTAAAATAAAGCCGGATTTATAATTGCAGCTCAATCGAATAAAGTGGGATGATCTTCTTCGAATTTACGAATAATCTTTAACATCAAGGTTTCGCGGATAAATTTGGATTTGTTTTTTACTTTATATTTTGCCAAATAACGATTTAACGCTTTGTTTTCCTCATCGTTAAGTGTGAATATTTGTCGATGAGTCCGCAACGAATTGCGTTTTGAAACGGGAATTGTTGTTTTTTTAACCATAAATACTAATTTTTCACTACAAAAGTAATATTATCTTGCCAAACGAAAAGTTTTTATATGAAAAATATCTAAATTTGCCAAAATTGCGGTCGTGTAAACTTGCTGTAAATGAATGTAACTACTCAGCACCCTAACCTGG
>DIFH01000149.1:67619-68144 GCA_002427615.1 Paludibacter sp. UBA5753 | reverse complement strand
GCTCATAATTGGCTCAATTGGCTCATAATTGATTCAAAATTGCCTCAATTGCCCGCAATGCGTGTATAGTGAGGTAAAATGCGTGCACTGCGTGCAATAATTATTTATAAAAAGACTTAATTGGCAAATGGCGGTTATATGGCGGATATGTCTGATAACTGCTGATAAACGACCAAAAAGAGAGGAAATTCGAAATTCCGTTTGATATTCGAATTGGGCAAAAGAGGCAATAATTGGGTAAATTGGACATTTTGAATTTTGAAGCAAGGTGATTACAAAACAACGAAGTTCTATTTCCGATAAATTTCCGGTATTTCCGATAAAATTAAATGTTTGATGTAAATAAAATGTCCCAAATAACAAAAATTTATATATGCGGACAATGTGGACAAAAATACCTTGTGGTTAGTCGGAATTTCCGACAAATCACTATGAACAAATGTCGTTGAAAATCGGGAATCCCGATTTTATGAGGGATTGAGAGTTTTTACGTAGTACCCTTGGCACAATATTCAAATATCAGTC
>DIFH01000149.1:7835-67582 GCA_002427615.1 Paludibacter sp. UBA5753 | reverse complement strand
TTGCGTTCTACCTTTTTGGTTCTGGCTTGTACAGGTTAGGTATGAAGAAAAAAATAAATGGAACTAATTTTACAAACAGGGCTTATCCACCAGCAAAAAGCAGTTGACTCCATAGCTGATGCATTCCGGAATACGAGTATCAGCCAACCGAATCAATACTTCAGTAACCCTGATATTTCGCCTGATGGTATTTTATTTGGAAACAAAAAAATCCCCTGCAACTATTCGGTTACAGGGGATTTTGTATTTATTTGAATCGGTTTATTTTACTGAATCCATGTGTGCGATCAAATCCAACACTTTGTTTGAATAACCCCACTCATTGTCGTACCAGCTAACTAATTTTACGAAGTTGCCATTCAGCGCGATACCAGCGCCTGCGTCAAAAACTGAAGTGCGAGTTTCGTGGATAAAGTCGGAAGAAACCACTGAGTCTTCGGTATATCCGAGAACCCCTTTCATTGTAGTTTCAGATGCTAATTTCATAGCAGCTTTGATTTCGTCGTAAGAAGCAGCTTTTTCCAAACGTACTGTTAAGTCAACAACTGAAACGTCGGCAGTTGGTACACGGAAAGCCATACCAGTCAATTTGCCGTTCAAAGTAGGAATTACTTTACCTACGGCTTTAGCAGCTCCGGTAGAAGAAGGGATAATGTTTCCTAAAATTGAGCGACCACCGCGCCAGTCTTTTGAAGATGGAGCATCAACTGTTTTTTGAGTGTTGGTAGCAGCATGAACAGTAGTCATTAAACCTTCAACGATTCCGAAATTATCATTAATAACTTTAGCAATTGGAGCTAAACAATTTGTTGTACAAGAAGCATTTGAAACGATATCCATGTCTTTTGAATATGAATCAAGATTTACTCCACAAACAAACATTGGTGCATCGTTTGATGGAGCAGAGATAACTACTTTTTTAGCGCCGCCAGCAATGTGAGCTTTTGCTTTGTCAATTGTAGTGAAAACTCCTGTTGATTCAACAACATAGTCAGCGCCTACAGCGCCCCAGCCAATATTGGCAGGATCTTTTTCAGCAAAAAAGTGAATTTCTTTTCCGTTGATAATTAATTTACCATCTTTGTGTTCTGCAGTTCCTTGAAATCGACCGTGTACTGTGTCGTATTGCAACATGTAAACCATGTAATCAATATCCATAAATGGGTCATTTACTGCAACGATTTGTATATCGTTTCTTTCTTGGGCAGCGCGGAAAACCAAACGTCCGATGCGGCCAAAACCATTGATACCTACTTTAATCATTTTATTTATTGTTTAAAATTGAGTTTTCTTGAAATCGACGCGAAATTACAAAATTTCGTCCGATTGACAAAATTCACCTATAAATAATTACACTTTTTTTGTGGTTTGCAATGTAGAGATGGCAAATTGAAAGTATTTTGTTTTTTTGAGACTAAACATCATTTTATTAGCCATTGATGAAATATGCCTTATTTCGTTTAAAAAAAGTATAAATTCAAAAAGCTAAAAATATAAGAAAAGCACACCTATTTATCTACATATCAGGCAAAATAAAAATATAGCTCCTTATTTCAAAGAAACTAAAATGACACAAAACTATCAGTCGAAAAATATTTTTGCGGCAGCTACTGAAAGCAGGCAATTTTATTTCTGTTTCTTTTTTGCAGTATTTATTTTAAACAGCGAATAAAGAGGGCAGAAGTTGATTAAGCTGGTTATTGTCAGTATTAAAGCAACAACCAAAGCAATAATGCCAAGGATACCGGTAAGGGTTTCGAGATAAAACAAAACAATTAAAACAATTGCTAAACCAAGACGAATTAATTTGTCTGTTGAACCAATATTTGCTTTCATGTGGTAATAAATTTAATATTTTATATATAAACAACCATTGATTGTATTAAGTTCATAAAAATCAATTTCTGAACGCTTTTTCTCCGGTCAGATTATGTTAATTAGTGCTTGAAATAAGAGGTCGGAATTTCTGATTTAAACTCTTCAGGAAACGCAGCATAATATAAAAGGGCACTGCTGCAATGGCACGGGAAATAAGTTGGAAGAAACGAACTAAAACAGGAGTTTCATCTTTCCACCATTCGGGCAGTTTAAAATAATACTTTGTTCATGTAGTTGATTTTCTTATGAAATTACAAGTCAATCATCTGTTTTATAAATACATAAAAAATGCTAAACGATGTTTTTTTGAAGTTATAGGACAAGCCCTGGCGATGAAATCACTAGGGTTTGTAAAATAATTATTGAGATTCAGAAAGATCTTTGTAATATTGACAAGGGAATGAGAGCGAAAATGGTTTTCCTGTTTTTAGCTAAATACATATCACATATTCCCCTCAAATGTTATATCTTTGTATCCGTTTGTAACTAAATACCTTCTTTTGTGTAACGTTTGTGTAATGTAGGCAAATAAATACACCTCACATTTATCATGTAAGGCATTTATTATCAGATAAAAATACAATAAAATATTAATTTCAGTATTATTTCCCTTTGGGGAATTCAGGGGGGCTTATGGAAAAAAAATTAAAAGTAGCGGCGCTTCGCAACGGTACAGTCATCGACCATATTCCGTCGGATAAATTATTCAAAGTGGTTTCCATTCTGCACTTGGATACTTGCCTGAATCAGATCACACTGGCAAACAACCTCGAAAGCGCAAAGATCGGATCGAAAGGACTTATAAAAATTTCGGAACGTGCTTTGGCCGAAGATGAAACTAACAAAATCGCGTTGATTGCGCCAAATGCCAAAATCAACATTATTCAGGATTTTCAGGTGGTGGAAAAGCGTCCGTTGGTTCTGCCGGAAGAGATTCATGAAATTGTACAATGCAGCAATCCGAATTGTATTACCAATCATGAATCCGTTTCAACGAGCTTTCAAGTATTGAATAATAATGGAGAAATAGTACTTAAATGTCATTATTGCGAACGGGAAGTGAAACTGGAAGAAGTGAAGATAAAATAGAAAAAGTAAAAGCCTCCTAAATCTCCCACTCTCGCCTCTCGCCTCTCGCCTGAAGTCGAGACACGGTGAAGTCGAGACAGGTAAGTAAAGTTGAGACACAACAAAAAGGGGACTTTTGAATGGTTTGGTTCCTTTGAAATTATGGAAAACAAAAAGAATATCATCGGTAAAAATACACAGGCTAACTCAAAGTCCTCCCTTAGGGGATTAAGGAAGCCGGAGGTTGTCGCCGGAACTTCCCGTGTTTCATGGAAACCGGGGACTATGATCTATCCCCTGCCGGCCGTATTGATTTCGTGCGGAAGTACGCTGGAAGAATATAATCTGCTTACAATCAGCTGGGTAGGGAATATATGCACCAATCCGCCTATATGTTATATTTCGGTCCGCCCTGAACGGTATTCGTACGATATTATCAAACGGAACGGAGAGTTTGCAATCAACCTGACGAATGAAGCAATGGCCTATGCCACCGATTGGTGTGGAGTTAAAAGCGGAAAAGATTTTAATAAATTTGCGGAGATGAAGCTTACGCCGGCAAAATCCAAATTCATTTCGGCGCCCGTTATCAAGGAAGCGCCTTTGAGTATTGAATGCAGGGTAAAAGAAATCATAAAACTCGGTTCGCACGACATGTTCATTTCCGATGTTGTTAATGTGCAGGCCGACACAAGATACATTGATCCCAAAACCGACACATTTGATCTGGCAAAAGCCAAACTAATTGCTTATTCGCACGGACACTATTACAAGTTAGGCGAGAAAATCGGCAAGTTTGGGTGGACGGTGAAGAAGAAAGCCCCCTAAATCCCCCCAAAAGGGGCTTTAAGAGGCTTTTATATCTAAAACAAAATTAAAATTAAGTTACATAACTAACTTTTAGTCTCCCTTTGGGAGATTTTAGGGGCTGATGAAACACAAAATAAACCTTTCAACCTGGAAACGCCGCGAGCATTTCGAAGTTTTTAAAAACTTTGATGAACCTTTGTTTGGCATTACGGTTCGGGTGGAATGTTCGGCAGCATATAAAAAAGCGAAAGAATATGGCTATTCGTTTTCAAACTATTACTTATATTTGTCGCTCAAAGCCGCAAACGAAATTGAAGAATTCCGGTATCGCATCGAAGGTGATAAAGTAGTTTGTTACGACAGCGTGGGAGCCGGCCCGACCATTTTCCGCGAGGATGAAACCTACGGATGCGGTTATATGGCGTTCAACGAAGATATGGCTGAATTTATGAAACAAGCAACTGCCGAAGTGGAACGGGTAAAAGCCGAGCACGGATTAAAATTCCCGTACGCAGGCGAAGATTTAATCCATTATTCAACCCTTCCGTGGGCGGATTTTACGGCGGTAAATCATGCACGGATTTTAAGCGCCGGACGAAGCATTCCTAAAATTACCTTCGGAAAGCTGACCCGTGATGGGGATAAAATGTGGTTGCCGGTGGATGTTCATGCAAATCATGCACTTATGGACGGATTTCATGTAGGACAGTTTGTGGAGAGATTCCAGGAATTGCTAAGCCCCACCAACCTCCCCTGAGAGGAGGCTTCAAGCTAACGAGAATAAACTAAATAATATAAATAAACTAAAAGTCACTCCTTCGGAGGAATTTAGGGAGACTAATTTTAAAAATGAAAAGAGACCAAATTATTTTCGACATTATTGCACGCGAAAAACAGCGGCAAATGAAAGGTATTGAGTTAATTGCTTCGGAAAACTTTGTAAGCGACCAGGTAATGGAAGCAATGGGTTCGGTGTTAACCAACAAATATGCCGAAGGTTACCCTGGCAAACGCTATTACGGCGGATGTGAAGTGGTGGACGAAAGCGAACAAATTGCCATCAACCGGTTGAAAGAGATTTTCGGAGCCGAATGGGCCAACGTGCAACCTCACTCCGGCGCACAAGCCAATGCAGCCGTATTTTTAGCCTGTTTAAATCCTGGCGATAAATTACTCGGATTGAACCTGGCTCACGGAGGCCACTTGTCGCACGGTTCGTTAGTAAACAGCTCGGGCATCCTTTACAAACCATGTGAATATAATGTAAAAGAAGATACGGGTCGCGTTGATTACGATCAGATGGAAGAAATTGCCCTGCGCGAAAAACCCAAACTGATTGTCGGCGGTGGCTCTGCTTATTCCCGTGAATGGGACTACAAACGCATGCGTGAAATTGCCGACAAAGTAGGCGCATTATTAATGATCGACATGGCTCACCCTGCAGGTTTGATTGCAGCCGGCTTATTGGAAAACCCTTTAAAATGGGCGCATATTGTAACTTCCACAACTCACAAAACCCTTCGTGGCCCTCGTGGTGGTATTATCCTGTTAGGAAAAGATTTTCCAAATCCCTGGGGTAAAACCACTCCGAAAGGCGAAATAAAAATGATGTCCACCCTACTTGATTCAGCCGTATTCCCGGGCATTCAGGGCGGTCCGCTGGAACACGTGATTGCCGCTAAAGCAGTTGCTTTTGGCGAATGCTTACAACCCGAATACAAAGTCTATCAGACTCAGGTGAAGAAAAATGCCGCTGCCCTGGCAAATGCATTGATTGCGCGTGGATTTACAATTGTTTCGGGTGGAACCGACAATCATTCCATGCTGGTGGATTTACGTTCTAAATTCCCGGAACTAACGGGTAAGGTGGCTGAAAAAGCATTGGTACAAGCCGATATTACGGTGAACAAGAACATGGTTCCCTTCGATAGCCGTTCTGCTTTCCAGACTTCGGGTATCCGTTTGGGAACACCTGCCATCACCACCCGCGGAGCAAAAGAAGATTTAATGACTGAAATTGCTGAAATGATTGAAACAGTACTTTCAAACGTCGAAAACGAAGCTGTAATTGCTTCTGTTCGTGAGCGCGTAAATAAAACAATGGAGAAGTATCCGTTATTTGCCTATTGATCAGCGGTAAGCGGTAAGCGGTAAGCAGTAAGCAGTAAGCGGTAAGCAGTAAGCGGTTGAATTATTAATTCTCATTATAACAGAATTTTATGGCTAATCCATCTGATTTCAATATAAAATACAGAGAAAGGACTAAAAAATTTGCTGTAGAAATTATTAAGTTCTATTCAAAATATTGCAAAAACGGAGATGAATTACGAATTTTAGGAAAGCAAATGCTTCGTTCCGGTACTTCAGTAGCAGCTAATTTCAGAGCTTTTACCAGAGGTCGGTCTGAAGCAGAAAAATACTCAAAATTATGTATAGTCGTCGAGGAAGCTGACGAAACTCAATTCTGGTTAGAACTAATGATAGAATCAGGGTTAATAATATCGGATACAACAACACAGATTACAAACGAAATTAATGAATTAGTAAGGATATTCACTACTACAAAAGCTAAAATGAAACCATAAACCGCTTGCCGCTTGCCGCTTACTGCTTGCCGCTTACTATAAAACAAACATGTATGATTGAAAAAATCTTCGAACTTTCTGAGCTTACCGACACAACTGTTTTTTATGGAATAAACAATAACAATGTTCATTTAATAAAGAACTTAAATCCCAATGTACGATTTTCCGCTAGAGGAAATATTATTAAGTTAGCCGGAAACGAAAGTGACATTAACAACCTTTATTCTATCATTGAGAAGTTAGAACGATATTGCATTGATAATAATATACTTACCGAAGAAAATATTATTGAAATCATAAAAGGTCATGAACCTGTTGAGATAAAATTTGAAAACCTGATTCTGCACGGTGTAAATGGAAAATCCATTATGGCGCGCACCGCCAACCAGCAAAAGTTGGTAAAGGATTTTGAAACTAACGACTTGCTTTTTGCCATCGGTCCGGCCGGTTCGGGAAAAACCTATACGGCTATCGCGTTGGCCGTTCGTTCACTGAAAAATAAAGAAATTAAAAAGATTATCCTCAGCCGTCCGGCTGTTGAAGCAGGTGAAAAACTCGGTTTTCTTCCCGGCGATATGAAAGAAAAAATCGATCCGTACCTGCAACCGCTTTATGATGCATTGCAGGATATGATTACGCCGCTCAAACTGAAAGAATACCTTGAGAATGGCACTATTCAAATTGCGCCATTAGCCTTTATGCGTGGACGGACTTTAAACGATGCTGTGGTTATTCTCGATGAAGCCCAGAACTCGACTACCATGCAAATCAAAATGTTCCTGACGCGTATGGGGCTGAACGCCAAAATGATTGTAACCGGCGACACAACTCAAATTGACTTGCCCTATCAACAAAAATCAGGATTAATTGATGCACTGGAAGTTCTCAAAAACATTAAAGGCATTGCGCTTGTTGAATTCGATGTAAAAGATATTGTTCGCCACAAACTCGTTCAACGAATTGTGGAGGCGTATGAAAAGAGGGAGAAGAAACAACCCCTAACCCCTAAAGAGGAAAAGAAATAAAATTCTGCCTTTCAGGCAGTTTTCACTTTGGCGGCTAACTCCTTAGGTCAATGCCCTAAGGTTATGAAAATAAGTCCTTTCAGGACAAAATTATTGTAGTTAAGTAGATGCTCAGATCAACTTGACTTGAAAAGTCAAAACATTCATAACCGCAATGTCAACGACTTGCGGGTAAGAACGAAAAAGAAACAACCGCTGCCTGAAAGGCAGGACAAGATAATACAATGAGCTATACCAGACTTATATATCACATTAGGTTATGAAAATAAGTCCTTGCAGAACTGAACAGCGAAGACATAACTTTGTTAACCGAAAGATTATTGGTTATTGAAACAAATTATTTCAGAACACAGAAAGCTGATATTAAAAACTTGACTTGAAAAGCCAAAACATTCATAACCGCAATGTCAACGACTTGCGGGTAAGAACAAAAAAGAAACAACCGCTGCCTGAAAGGCAGGACAAGATAATACAATGAGCTATACCAGACTTATATATCACATTAGGTTATGAAAATAAGTCCTTTCAGTACTGAACAGCGAAGACATAACTTTGTTAACCGAAAGATTATTGGTTATTGAAACAAATTATTTCAGAACGCAGAAAGCTGATATTAAAAACTTGACTTGAAAAGTCAAAACATTCATAACCGCAATGTCACCGACTTGCGGGTAAGAACAAAAAGAAACAACCGCTGCCTGAAAGGCAGGACAAGATAATACAATGAGCTATACCAGACTTATATATCACATTGTTTTCAGGACAAAATATGGTAAACACACCATTCCTGAACATTATGAAAAAGAGTTGTATGCTTATATTATGGGGATTATCAACAATAAAAAGTCAAAGTTATATCGTATTGGTGGTATGCCTAACCATATTCATTTAGTTGTAGATATACACCCAACACTTGCTGTGTCCGATTTCATGAAAGAACTGAAAGAGTATTCAAGCAAATGGTTATCCAAAAATTCCAATTTCCCTGACTTTGAAGGCTGGGCGATTAGCTTTGCTGCTTTTACTTATAATTTAAGCGACAAACAAAAGATCATCGATTATGTTATGAATCAGAAAGAACATCACAAAACGGTCAGTTTTGAAGATGAATATCGTCAGTTTTTGATTGATAATGGAATTGAAATTGATGAACGATATTTTCTGAAAGATTGATATAATATTGCCTTTAGGCAGTTTTGATATCCGCTGCTAAATTATTAGGTCAATGCCCTAAGGTTATGAAAATAAGTCCTTTCAGGACAAAATTATTGTAGTTAAGTGGATACCCAGATCAACTTGACTTGAAAAGTCAAAACATTCATAACCGCAATGTCAACGACTTGCGGGTAAGAACAAAAAGAAACAACCGCTGCCTGAAAGGCAGGACAAGATAATACAATGAGCTATACCAGACTTATATATCACATTAGGTTATGAAAATAAGTCCTTGCAGAACTGAACAGCGAAGACATAACTTTGTTAACCGAAAGATTATTGGTTATTGAAACAAATTAATTTCAGAACACAGAAAGCTGATATTAAAAATTTGACTTGAAAAGTCAAAACATTCATAACCGCAATGTCAACGACTTGCGGGTAAGAACGAAAAAGAGACAACCGCTGCCTGAAAGGCAGGACAAGATAAATAAATCAAATATAGTCAACAATATGAATGCTTTAACAAATACCGATTTCCATTTCGATGGACAAACAAACGTATATCACGGCAAAGTACGTGATGTGTACACAGTAAAAAACGACTTGCTTGTAATGATTGCCACCGACCGTATTTCGGCCTTCGACGTGGTTTTACCTAAAGGAATCCCTTATAAAGGACAAATGCTGAATCAGATTGCAGCTAAGTTTCTGGATGCAACCGCCGATATCGTTCCTAACTGGAAGCTGGCGAGTCCGGATCCGATGGTTACTGTTGGCTTGCGCTGCGAAGGATACCCCGTAGAAATGATTGTTCGCGGTTATCTGTGTGGAAGCGCCTGGAGAGCTTACAAAAGCGGAGTACGCGAAATTTGCGGCGTAAAAATCCCCGACGGCATGCGCGAAAATCAACGCTTTCCTGAGCCTATCATTACACCAACAACTAAAGCCGAACTGGGAAGGCATGATGAAGATATTTCCAAAGAAGAAATACTGAAACAAGGATTAGTTTCGGCAGATGATTATGCCTTGTTGGAAAAATACACCATGGAACTTTTTCTTCGCGGGACGGAAATTGCAGCCCAACGTGGTTTAATCCTGGTGGACACCAAATACGAATTTGGTAAACGCGACGGTAAAATTTACCTGATTGACGAAATCCATACACCTGATTCTTCCCGCTACTTTTACTCGGAAGGATATGAAGATCGCTTTGCAAAAGGAGAAGCTCAAAAACAGCTATCAAAGGAATTTGTACGCGAATGGTTGATGGACAATGGTTTTCAGGGTAAAACAGGCCAGGTAGTTCCAGAAATGACCGACGAAATTGTGGCCGGAATCAGCGAACGTTATATCGAATTGTTTGAAAACATCACCGGCGAAACTTTCGATAAAGCCGATATAGCCGATATTATATCACGTATCGAAAAGAATGTGGTGGAATATCTGAAAACTGTTTAATTCAGTTACAATTTATTGATTTACAATTCCTACTACGACGGATTTCTTTAACAGCAAATAGCGAATGAATAAATGCCCTTTCCCTGTTTGGTAGTTTTGGAAAAAGCACTATCTTTGTACCGCCTTTGAAGAAAAGACGATCCCTGGAGAGATGGCAGAGTGATCGATTGCAGCGGTCTTGAAAACCGCCGTACTGCAAGGTACCGGGGGTTTGAATCCCTCTCTCTCCGCAAAAAAGTATTTAAAACGTTGTATATTAGCAATATACAACGTTTCTTGTTTTTATACTGCGGCAGCAATGCGGCAGTACTTGGGTAAAACCCTACCGAAAACGATTAAACGTTGTCAAACAAAATCTTAATAATATTTAATTTATTAGTATGACAACAATCAATAACGATTTCAACATTCAATACATCCCCGCACGAATTTGCGACGGAAAAGATTTGTGCATTAAATATTACGCCTGGCATCCAACAGAAAATAAGCTCAAACGCATAGTCATTCGTTTCAATCACCTGAAGGGGAGAATGAATAAGACGGATTTGACTCGTCATATCCGAAAAATAGCGAATGATATCAATGTGAATCTTGCAGCTGGGCGCAATCCATTTGTTGAGTCAGAAACTCCGAAGGCATTCCACAAACTAAGCGATGCCATTGATCAGTTTTTGAAACTGAAGAAACGCGATATGCGTCCCGACGGATTGCGATCTTATGCTTCCTATTGCAAAAAACTAAATACATGGCTGGAAAACAATAAATTGAAAGATTGTTATGTGATAACATATACAGACGATACTGCGCTCGAAATGATGAACGAGCTTGCACTCAACGATTGCTTGAATAATAGGACATGGAACAATCACTTTGTTTTTTACCGTTCATTGTGGAACTGGATGATAGCAAATAAATACTGCAAAGTGAATGTATTTGAAAACTTTACTAAAAAAAGAGAGGACGAAAAGTTTCGAATTGTCATCCCCGAGTTGTCACATCATCGCATTGCCATGTATTGCAAATGGTTCATGCCAAACATGGAAATTGTGATTGACTTGGTACGAGCTTCGTTTATTCGACCCAAAGAAATTTCATTGATTCAGATAAAAGAAATTGATCTTTTCAAAAAAGTGATTTTTATTCCGGCTTCAAAATCAAAAACACACCGTGATCGATATGCCTATCTTCCGGACTGGTTGTGTGCAAAAATAGTCGATACCTTTCAACTCGATCGGTTTCCGTTAGATAACTATTTTATTGGGAAAGAACTAAATCCTGCAAAAACGAACATAAATACAAGGGATATTGACAAGTTTTGGAATAAGATACGCAAAGACTTACGCCTCCCTGACGAAATGCAATTATATAGCTACCGTGACACAGGAATAACATTTTTGGAAGATGCCGGTATTCAACGAAAAGTAATTCAAAAGCTAACGGATCATACAAGCGAAAAAATGGTTGGCAAATATATTGGCCAACCATCTCAGGAACTAATTGATAATGTAGTGAGCAAAATTACTGATTAAACATTCGGTAAAACTTGCCTTGCACTAAGTTCTTTTTATTTGACTTTTTGCGCTCAAGTGATATTGGCATATATTTTAAATTATTAATTTCAAATATGTTATTGGATGAAACATCCGGGTCATCTGGAAAAATAAAAGTATAAGGTTTTGACATGTCAATAATAGATGTTTGATGATAATCTGAAAGAATTCCATTTTCCCCTATTATTTTCAGTGTAGTAATTGCCTTTGGCCTATACTTATGAAATCTCCAGTCTTCAAATACAGTGTAAGTCATTGTCGGAGCTTTACCAAATTCAGGATTAATATCCGAATAAGAGAATGGATAGGGCGTCATTATCATCGCATCCACAAATTCAACTAATCCCATAAATAATGAAACTTCAAGTTTTGATATCCTGGCAATCTCTTTCAATCCATTTTCAATTGAATCTTTCAATCCTAAATCATTTATTATGCTATAATAATTGCTACTCTTTGGCAGTTGGTAATGTCCTGTCATGTTTTCATGATCAGCATAATATAATACCTTTGTTGCATAATCAATTTGCGCCGGGACAATTTTCAAAACTAATTCCATATCGGTAGAATTGCCGACATCTCCAAACTTATTTACTAATGTAATATGCCTGTTATCATCAATCTTTTGATTAAATAAATTCAATGTTGGCTCAACGCAAGAAATATAGTCTTCATTCTTATCCAAATCTCTATATATTTTATACTTATCAATCAACTGATTATACGTAACATAATTGAAAAGCTGATCGAAAGAAGCAAATTGTAACAATTCACATTTAGAGATAATAGCATCGGACAATTTTTGATATTTAAAATAAACAGAGCCGGGAAGATCATAACTTATTTTTGTAAACCCAAATTTTACCGGTTTTGTGTCGGGCTCAAAACCTCTTTCATAGTCATCAAGCGCATTCTGTATTTTTATCGTTTTTTTCAGCGACATATTGGTCTGGAAACTATGAATAGATAAGCTTCTGTCCTTTGGGTCTATTAAAAATGTGACGTTGAAAAAATTTTCAATTGCTTCAATAAATTCAGTCACCGTCATATCAGGCAATGCATCAGCATAATTTAGAGAATCAGTTGCGTTTACCAGATACATTACTTTTGCTCGAACATCTTCGTTCAAAACATTATATTTTAAAGAATATCCTAACAATGCTGGTAATTTATTTATGTAGTACAATAAATAAGGCTGCATAATTGTTTTTCCAGTCACATGGTCGAATTTAAACCAATTTTCGGTATATTCTCCACTTGAAGCCACATTGAATTCAAAATCGTTTACGAGTTCTTCCCCTACTTTTATTGGTGCACAAACAAAATTACACACTTCACTGGCATGCGGACACCAATCGCTGCCCACGCTTCCTAATTCGACTTTTAAAGTTTTCAATATAACAGGTGAACTGTTTCTCCAAACTGTTATTTTACAATTTGAATCGGTTACAGGTGAAATAAATGTGACTGTATGAGTATTTTCAAAAGCAGAACTGGGAAAAGAATACATGGTACTAACTAAAATTGTGACAGTTGAATCACTGTTTTTTATAACCGCACCCACTTCGCTTTCATATCCACCTCCTGATTGCGAAGCTATACCCGTAATTGAAAATGTATATGTTTTCCCGGCTTCAAGAGCTACGAGCCTATAAACTTCTTCGTAAGGGGGTAAATACGAAAGCGCTAAAAACTTACTATTCCTTACTAAATTTGCTCCGGAAGTTATTTTCCAAATATATCCTGTTTGCGCTATTGATAATACAGACCTATTAAAATCAATTGCCGATTCAATTCCCCACCCTTCATTATTTACACCGGCAATCTCCCAAATTTTCTTTTCATTTTTAGCGATGTACTTAAATTCCGAATAACCTGCAATAAATTGAAACGTAACTTCAATGTCAGTATTTTTTGTAATTATGATAGTTCCTATGTGAACAACACCATCAATGATCAGGCGTGCATCTGCTGTTTTTGTGATCGTTGATTTATTCAACCGGTTCAGAAACTCAAAAGCAATTGCATTTTGCGCTTCAAGTAACGAAACGGTCATGTCTAATGAGAACTCACCATTGGTTGTTATCTCCGGATTTTGTTCGTTCCAGGTGAAACTGAAATCATCCGGAAGAAGTAATTCCCTATTTTTTATGAAAAACTGTATCATCCCTGAGCATTTTTAATTAGTTGGTTATATTCATCAAGTTTTTGTGCCACCCCATTTCTGCCGGAAATAGTCAAATCGGTTTTAATCCCTTTTTGAATTTCTGCTAATAATGCAGCAATTACTGAATTATTCCCCTGCATGGACTTATTAATTGCCCAGGCTAATTCTTCTTTGCTAATACCAGAACTGCTACCGTTACCGGTCGCTTGCATGGCTGAAGCATATCCACCATCGGCAAATCCTTTTCTGACTCCAACTACCCGGGCAATATCTTCATTGGTGATCCGCGCTACTGTGTTTGTTTTTTGAGCGTAATCGATCAGGTTGAATACTTTGCGCATGGGTGCGCTACGCACTGCGTCCTGATTAGCGACAAACTCACCTGCATGAACAATTCCGGCAGCTTTATATTTGTTGCCCGGTTCGGTAAAGCCTCCAGTCCAGAGATTTTTTACGGAGTTATATTCGGCCATGGCAATCCCAAGTTGTGTAACGCCAAGAATTCCCTCCGCAATTTGAAGAGGAATGTTCGGAGCAGCTTTCATAACTGCAGCTGCCGTTTCAGCAACAATTCTCGAATTGGTAATCAGGAAGTCGATTAAGGCATATTTTTTCTTAATTTCTTTCTTTTCTTTTTCTGATTTTTCCTGAAGTGCGGTTGTATCTTTTCCTGCTTTTTCGGCTGCCGCAATTTCTTTTGCATATTTCGAATCTATGGCAATAGATTCCATCTCTTGTAAATTAACGATAGCTTGCGAAAGTTTACCTGCTATTTCAGCCCCTTTATTTACATAATCTTCAGCTACGCCGCGTTTAAAATCAGCAATAGCCCTGGCGGTTTCTTCTTCGGTGGCTTTTTCAGCTGCTAGTTTTTCTTTTAATAGGTCAAGTTGCTTTGCATAGGTAAGTTTTAACCCCTGCAACCCAAACTCACTTCTAATTTCATCAATTCTTTTTAAGTGATCTTTTGTCTCCTTTTCAGATTCTTTGTTATTCTTTTTTTCTTCCTTCTGGAGCTTTTCCGCTTCCGCTTTTATTTTTGCATTCCAATACTCGTTTTCCGAAATTATTGTATCTGCAATTTCGGCTTCAGTATCAGTCGTATCTTTTTTGTATTTTTTATCAAGTTCTAGTTTTTTAGCCAGAAAATCCATTTTAGCTTGATATTGCCATTCATGAAAAACTTCTTCATTCACACTCTCATCTGCGTAGGCTATCTTATTAACGAGCTCTTCATCCTTCCTGGCATCTTCGAGTAGCTTGAGTTCTTTCTCATATAATTCATTTTTTGTAGGCTTAGTTCCAGGAGGCTTAGTTTCTTCCTTGAAACGGTCATTATATACTTGTTTAGCAAGTTCATCGTTAGCGGCGATAAGTTTTTTTAATTCAGCCTTCGACATTGTATAGTAAGCCTTTTCTTTAGTGGCCTTTTCATCAAGTAGTTTTTGGTCTTTTGCTGCATCTTCCATTTGTTTTTTAAGTGTAGCTCCTGATAGTCGATCAATTTCGGCAGTATAACCAATTTTGTCCTGCAATAACTTTCTATATTTTTCCTGCTCCGCTTTTACTTCTTGTACATTTGCCTTTATATCATAAGTTTCTCCCGATTTTCTATCGGTTACAGTCCTTATAACGAACGTTCCTGTTTTATTTATTTCATCAATTTTCTTTTTGTGAAATATTAATTGCTTTTCAACGCTATTCAATAATTCTTGATTGTCATAAATTGCTTTTTTATTGATAACTCCAAGCCGGGCAACTTCAGCGTTAATAAATTCACGAACCTTCGAAGTTGAAATGGAAAGGGCATTGCCATATTTATCAACTGCAGTTGTTGCGTTTGGCATTATTCCGGTAACTTCAGCAATTATTTTTTTTAATTCACGATGTTCTGAGGTAGAAATCGTTGTTTTAGAATTTAATTCATCATAACGCGTCAGAAGAGGTTCAATTTTTAGTTTTAAGTTCAAAACTTTTTTGCTTTGTTCTTCAAATTCTTGAGAAGCTGTTTTCGAAGCGCTTGTCATTTTTTCGAGCCCCGAAACTATTCCGCCAAGCCAGCTCGTTATGGCTGAGTTTTTAAACCACGTTGAAATATTTTGATTCAGTTTAGCCAGCGAAGCGGCCAGGTTATTATTACGTATATTATACTCTTTAGTTATTGAAGTACCTTCTGAAAGAGACTTGTTGGCTAATAACTGTTCCTTATCTATTTTATCAATACTTGCAGCAAGCGAACTTAAAACCCCTACCGCCCTGGAACCATCCAGTCCCATGTCTTCGAAAATTGGGATCAAAGCCTGAAAACCTCCTTTTTCGTTAAGCGACCGAAGCACTTTTTTTATAGCTGCATTAGCATCCGTGTCTAAAAGTTTTGTGAAATTATTTACTTCAAGTCCGGCAATCTTTGCAAATTTGGCAGGATCGCCCATTATTTTCATAATAAAATTTTGCAAGGCGGTAGCCGACATTTCCACCTGCTGCATATCCTGATCTAATGCTGAAGCATATCCTAAAATTTGATCAATGCCTATTCCGGCTTGTTTGGAGACGCCGCCTAATCTGGCTGCAAAAGCAACAAGAAATTCTTCGCTAGCGCTTGAGTTCTGTCCGATAGAGTTGACCGCCGACCCAACAGCAAGCATTTGTTCTTTCAACCCAAGCCCCTGAAGTTCCTTTGAAGTTTTACTGAATACGCCAACCATTTTTCCTATATTTTTGATCGCATCCTCTCCGAGTTCTTCGCCTAACGCCACTTTTATCTGATTAGCGGCATCAACAAAATCAAGTATATTTTTCTTTCCTTCTATACCTAACTTTCCAGCATCGCTTGCAAGTTGAAGTAATTCTTTTCGCGAAGTACGTGTATCAAGCAATTTAAAATCTTTGTACAAATCTTGTACTTGTTGCTGAGTTAAGTTTGTAGTTTTCATCACATCAGCAAAACTGTCCGACAGTTCTGCGTTGCTCTGAATTATTTGTTTGACACTAAAAACAACCCCTGTAATGGCAGCTACACCGGCTGTAAGCATCGAAAAATACTTATTCATGCCGTTAGCCAGTTTGCTTGTGCGTTTTTCGCCAATACCCATTTCTGCATTGACATTTTTCATTTCTTTTTTTACAAGTTTTTGCGCATCAACAAGCTCATGCCACTCTTTGGAATTTCTTTTTATTGCAGGGCTACTAAGTTGTTTATCAAGTTCTTTTTTGGCCTTGATTAAATCAGACATTGAAGCCCCTGACAAGTTATCCAATACCTTTTTAACGTCAAAAGCTTCTTTGGACAGCTGCTTCATTTGTTTATTGGTTTGGATTAATTCCTTATTCAATTTTTCGAATGCCTTACCGTCACCGGCTTTGTTGGCTTCCACTAACCTCATTCTTAGGTTTTGTGCTTTTTGTGCAAGTGCGGTTAATTCCTGTTTTGCCTGTTCCCCGTTCAGGTGTACGGTACTTTGTGCAGTTTCGTTTTGTGACATAACTTTTAGTTTAGTATGCAAATGAAACCAGAACTTAGGAAGGGAAAAAAGACAAAAAAAGCCCCGGCAAATGAATGTCGGGGCTCGGGAAGTTGTGAGATTAAGTTGTCAAACAATAACTACACAACCATTGTTAGTTCATTGCCTATATTATGAATTCCCTTAATAATTTTCTGACGTTGGGCTGGGCGCGGGTTTCTAATACCTGAAGCATAATGCCCGAGTTGGCGCTCATTTATGCCTGTTACACGCGCAATGGCTGAACGGGTAACAATGCCATCTAAGCTGTGAAGCAATGCCGATATTTCCATTTTATAATTAAATTCATAATCGCCACGAACTAAATCTTTAGAAATAACATCGCCATCGGCAATGCTACCGTCGATATGAAACCTAAACGTTTCAGCAAATTCCGCTTTCACGCCATCAAGTGTTTTATGCGTACAAAAAGCGATGCCGTTTATTTCTGCACTGGCACAGTAATTCTTTCCGCTCCAGCTTATATTTACAATTACTTTTTCCATATTGTTTTGTTTTTTTGCAAGGGGTTTATTTCCACCCTGCTTGTTTAAAAATACTGTTTAAAATTTCCTGACTTAAAACCTCGTTTGGTTTTTTATTTACCGTTACTTTTCCCGGTTTCGTGGGATGCTTGAATTGGCGGTGGCTTCCTGCTTGTTGTGTTAGTTCCCAGCCGTCATCCCTTAGCATTTTCAAAACTTCTGAGACTTTATACTTTTTCATTGGAGTTATTGTTATTGTTTGACTTTGCAAAGATACCAATAATACTATCATATTATCCTATTTTATCAATTATTTTTTATGTGAATGCAAGATTTAACTATAAAGGACAAAAAAACCGTCCTAATCTCACGATCTGGACGGTTTATCAACTTAACTTAACTATAAAATTGAATCTATGAAAGTAAAAAACAGGTTGTTATATTTTTTTAAAGACATTCAGTATCAACGCAAATACTTTGGACGGCCAGCTTGATTTCAGGGCAATCCATATAATCACCGGTATAGCTGCGCCTACGAGAAGCCAAAGCCACCAATTATTCGCTTTTTTGTTTTTTTCTATTATTTCACTTTTAAGTGAAGAAATTAGGTTTCCAATACTGTCAGATGTATGTTTCGATATTTTAAAATAAACGTTAAACAGGCTTTGTACTTCAGCTTGAGAGTACAGCATTTCGATTGATTCAACAACTTTAGCATTTTTACCTTTTATAGTTTTCTGAATAATTTCAGAGGCAACAGCAGGTCTTTTAGTAAGGCTGTCAATCTTCGATTTCGAATCATAATTGATAGTATGTATAGTTATTTCCTCAGTTTCATTCTCTTCAGTGGAAGTATTTTTTTTGACTGATTCAACGGCTTTTTTTTCGGTATTGACAGAAGTTGTCAAATTCGTATTTTCGTCAGCTGCTTTTTTTACTTCTATCTCAGACTTTACGTCCGCTTTCACATCCGATTTAGTTGTTTTCTTTACGCCTGAGCACGAACACAATAAAATGAGAATAGCTAATATTATTTTTGTTTTCATATAATTTCGATTGTTATCTTTTCACCTACATTGATAGCTGCTTTACATATTTTTACCAGTTTAATCTCGTAAGCTGTTGAGAAAAGCACTTTCCCTACCGCCTTATTTTCACCAACCAGAATGCATCCTGCGGTATCAGCTGATGTATTTCCTCTGTGGATCAGTACCCCAGAAAAGCCTGGAACATCTACGAGTCGTGGGAGATCGCGGTTCATTTTAGGCGACCGGTTAACGATTACCTCGTAAGTTCCAAACGGAATACAGGTTTTCCCGTATATTTTTTCTTCGCCCTGATCACAAAGATCACCATCTCTGTTCTTGTCCCTGTTGGCATCTTCGAGAGTGTCGCAAAAATAGACACCATTAACCGATAATGTACCTATTGTATATTCGGAATTGAAAAATCTCCTTTTTAGTTGCAACTTCATTTTCCTTCCTCTTCTTCCTTTTTCATAAACGAGAGATCGATATCGAAATGTCGTTCAGTTTTGTCAACTAAAATTTTTTGTAAATTTTTAGCCCACTTCTTTTCATTACAGCTGCTTTCATTTTCGAGGATAGACCACAATTCTTTGAAGCAGACCAGGAACGCCATATAATTAGCCAGGTAAATGTCTTTATACATGACTAAAATGTACTTTTCGACTAAAAATGCAAGGCAAATTAATACCAGGGCAATGAGTGAAGTGATAAGGACCTTCCCGAACTTGCTTGATTGAAATTTGCCACTTGCTTTGCCTGTTTTTTTCTTCACCCTACGAGCTAATCGGTATGATGTAATGCAATCCCCAACAATAAAAACCAAAGAAATGAGAATGAATGGCAGTGTTGGTTCAAGAATAGCAATAAGGCTGGCCAGTATGGATAAACTCCATTTAAAAACATCTGCTAAATGGCAGATAATCCACTTGTAAAGTAGTTGTAGATAGTACATAATTATGTATAGTTTAATTGATTGATAATATCCATTTAAATAATTGGGTAGTTGTCATATCTTAAATTTTAATTAATGATATGTTTTTTACTCTAATAATTCCATTATACATGATTTTTAAGCCACAAATCTTATTGCCTAATCCTTCATAAATGCCCTCATAAGCTGTTTCAGGTTCATTTTTTACTAAAAAACTTGTATTTTTATCGGTGTAGTTAGTTTCCTCAATAGAAATCGAGGATAATAAATCAGATTGTTCTCCTAATACAGTATTATTTCTAATAGCAAAAATCCATATATTACCACTTCCTTTTGCACTACAAGAAAATTTTAAATTCCCATGAGGAATTCCGTAATGAGAATAATAAGCAAGATCATTGACATGATTCGCATAAAGAATATTCTCGTTTGTAATTTCATCAACTTCTAAAATACAGTCACCATAATACCCATCAGGTCTATTGGTAAAATTAGCATCTGGGAAATACTCTTTTGCTATATTTCTTAATTCTGGGTTGTAAATTAAATTTCCAATTTCAACTACATTATTAAAAGCTATGTCAAAAGCCTCTGATTTGGTTATAACTTCAATTCCTGTGGCTTTACAGAACTTTAATATTTCCTCCCAATATATTTTTTCCTCGAAAGTATCAGCAGAATCCCAAACGCAGCCAGCTATAATTCCATTAGCTGTTTTATTTCTTATATTCTCAATTGCATTATAAAATCCATCCTCTGCCCCAACGCGGTGGTTATACATTTTCTTTCCGTAATTACTTACTCCATTGAAAAATGCCTCATTATATGCTGAATAATTATAGTAAGGGATTGTTCTTTCGGTAGGATAAATCAAAGCATCTTTTTTGGATAATTTAGAATTAATTGTAAGGTGATGGGAAAATTCTGTAATTGGGTTACCATCGTTACGTCCTGGAAATAAAGCGTCATGGGTCATTTTATAACCAAATTCTCTCAAAACATCAATCCAACTTCTTGTTTTTAATATTCCCGCATTGTCAGTTATGTAAGACGATTGTAATTTTCCCAAATCATTTGCAAATTGTGTTTTGCCTCTATCATAGTAATATTTTCCGTTTTCCTCAAAATACAAATACGAATTACGGGAACCTGGCAAACTCCATTGAGCGAAATCGAAATTCATTCCAAAATAATTTTTGTAATATAAATATTGAATTAAACATATACGTTCCCATACTTCGTGATTTGATGATGTTTTGCAATCGCTGAATATACCACCTGTATATTTAGTTCCGTTCCAACTATGCAAAGAATTACCGGTTGTTCCAATCAATTCATTAGATAATGAATCCATAAGTGGCAATAATGTTTCATCCCTATATAATGAGAATGCATCCCTTATCTGTTGACATTGAGAATCGGAAAGATTCTGCCATGATATAGTGAAAACTGGGGCATCATAACCAAAGTTTACAATATCAGTTATCGTTTTTCCGAAAATATTTTTACCATCACCTCTGTTGTTTTTTAAATCCGCATTAGTTGGAAATGGCTGTTGGGTTCCATCTAAAGAATTTGGATTCTGACCATTAAACAATGGTGAATAAAATGGATACATTTGGTGGGTAATTGTGTGATCTCCGATTTCATGTCCTCCATTTATTATAGCCGAATATCTACTAATATCCAAATCGTTAGGAACACCATAATTTATACGGTTAAATGTGGACTTAAACCCATACTTATTAAAAAGAGGAATAACCCAACTTATATCTGAATCGCTCAAATCGTCAAATGAAACAGCCAAATATCTCTTTTTGTTATTGATTTGACCTCTGTATGCCAAATCAATTTTAGGAGTTGAAGGAATGAAGTTTAATAAGCTTGTCTGTTTTGCAAAAGGGGTGAAAGAATTTTTATTGATTAACTTTACATCTTTATCTGATAGTATGTTAAGTTTATTGATTAACTCAGTATATTTTTTAGTAACATTTTCAACAGTTGGCGCTGTTACGCCTCTTTTATCGTTCGAGAATCGGATAAATCCATCGTATGCAAATGTTATCTCAAAGTTAGTTCCGCTTTTAGCTTCGACGAAATTTTTATTCACGTCGTAAATTGCGACGATGTCACCTGCACCAGAAACGGCTATATTGCATTTCAGTTTTTGACCTGAAAGAACTGGATAATAATCCAGAGTAGCTTGATAATTTACATCTGACCCAGTACCCGAATTAGTGATGTACTTTCCATCCGTCCAAACTAATGGTAAATCATATTGAATGTTCAAATTTAAATTATTTAAGTAATTACTTAAATAATCGGTTTTTTCAGAAACTTCTTGAAGACTTTTATAAGACTCATCCACAAGAATAATAGTAGGTTCTGCAACGCCTCTTTTATCGTTCGAGAATCGAATAAATCCATCGTATGCAAATGTTATCTCAAAGTTAGTTCCGCTTTTAGCTTCGACGAAATTTTTATTCACGTCGTAAATTGCGACGATGTCACCTGCACCAGAAACGGCTATGTTGCATTTCAGTTTTTGACCTGAAAGAACTGGATAATAATCCAGAGTAGCTTGGTAATTTACATCTGACCCAGTACCCGAATTAGTGATGTACTTTCCATCCGTCCAAACTAATGGTAAATTCTTCGCTAATTTTATTAATATTGGCAATAAATCTGGTTTTACAACCATATCTTCCGGAAAAGCCTTCAACCCGGTATTCGCCCATGTACTCCCATTATAGCAGTAAATTACACTTTCATCCTCTACCATAGCAGCCCAATCTCTTAATGGATTAGGATAAGTTGTTGCTAACGCTGCAAAATTTGCAACCGGATTTTGATAAATTAGGCTAAGTGTGATTGGATTCTCGGAATACAAAAAATGGTCTTTTATGAAATTGATAATATTGGTAAATAAAACACCTATTCGTGGTGCGGAATTTTCATTCACTGCGGTGGCATTTTTTACTATGCCGGCAGCTGCCAAAAGTTCGTTTAATGTCATAGCCTTTATTTTTTTTCTACAAAGAAATTCAAACCCGTAGGCAAAAAAAAAGACACCTAAAAGTGGAGTGCCTCCATAATGATCAGTTGGAAATCTTCGCCGTATAGTTCGGCTCGTTTTTCGGTAAGTACTTTTACCGAGTGATACCACGATTTGTTATACCATGGTTTTTTTTCCCGTCCACTTCCGGAACCGGCATCCGCCATGGAGACACCACGACCGACACCCATATCGACCATGCGACCATAATACAGGTACGAATACACAATTTTGTCGATATCGCCACCGCTTTGCGTTACCACCTCAGTCACAAACGAACTGAACAACTCCCCTGTATCGCGAACCCTGAGCTGTGCAATTTTATCCTGCCATATCGAGACCATCATTTTTGCCCACGCACGGTAGTAGTCATTTTTATTCGTAGTCGCTTGCATCGTATATCAGTTCCGTTGGCTCATTTATCGTCACAATGAAGTAAATTCCACATGTTCCAGCTGCAAACATGCCGGGAACTTCGTGGTAGGGGAATCGGGTTTTATCCAGGAACATCAAGCCATCAACAGAACCGGAGTCCTTAATCAGTTTTGCCAATAATTTTTTATGGATAAGTCGGGTTTCATTCGTTTTTTCTTCCCGATCGATCTGATTATTGAAGTCGTATTTCTTCAATATATACACAACTACCGAACGCCGATTAAACCATCCACCACCTTGCTGAATGGTAACCCCATCGTCGGTATCGTCAACGCCAAGATAAGCGGAAGACCCTTTTATATTCGACAAAATATCTTCCAGGTAATTCAAACCGGTTACCCGGCAAAAGGTGTATTTTCCTTTTGTAAGTTTTAAGGAGTTATTTAAACTTTCAAAGTATGTTACTGCATTCCACATAGTTTATAAGTGTTTAGTTCTTGCTTCCATTTCCTTTGCTTCCCTGCATTTTTCATCCATTTCACTCAGGGCGCTCCATACAGGCGAAGCCAGAACCTGATCTTCTTTGGTAATATCGCCCTCGGTCAACATTCGCACCTGGTTGCGAATAATACCCAGCATATCAGGCGCAGTGCTTGGATCATCTTCATCCACTTTTACCCGATTAAATAAGTATTTGAATTTATCAGAAAAGTATTCCTTAATACCAATAAACCACATTACAGCCATTAATTTTTCCGCTTCCGAACATTTTACCATGCGTTTAATTTGCTTGTAAGTCAATTCGTTGCTATATTCAGTTTTCGGAATTCGAAATAATGTAGCCATTAACTTGCAAAGCATGGCATCCGATTTCGTAAAAAGAAACGCCTGGTAATAGTTCTCAGCGTCCAAATATTGCTGGAAAGTAATATCACGCAATAGTTCATCGCACGGTCGGTATTTACCAATTTTAGCCATCGGGCGAATGCCAACGTATCGTTTTGTCACAAAATCAAGCGTTTTGGCAAAACTATACGTTTCTTCTATTTTCATCGAGAAAAATCCCTTTAGGCGTTTTTTGGCGAAATAATACACTTCCGAATTTCCACCAATGGGTTTAATGCCTGTGAATCTGATCAGGCATTTAGTCCAAATCCATTCTTCTTTATTCCCTTTTATTTGCAAGTTGGCTACATAGCGTACTTGTTTTTCGGTCATTTCTGCGTAATTACGCGGGGCAGTTAAGTTGATTATATTGTTCATATATATTTTGTCTTATTCCCCTCCACATAGAGATGGGTTATGTGTGAGGTTACATTCCGAAAAAGAAAGTTGGATCCGTTTGTTTATTGGCATATTTTGGCGCAATTTTGAGCGCATATTCACCACTGGCAGCATACGTTGGATAATAGGTAAGTGTTTTTTCCATCATTACCACTATCTGAGTAAGTAGTTCCTCAGCTTCATGTTCCTCTTTTTCGGCATATTTTGCCAATACCAATTTGCATGAATCAACTACCTGTTCGTTGAGTTCTGTGAGCGTATTCGTCCGAATTTGATCAATCAATTCAGCTACATAGTCAATGCTCAGGGCTTCCGACAGATCGTTTTTCTGAGCTGCCAGTATCGAAGGCTTTAGTTTTAGAAATTCGTTGCGAGTACTGTATTTCGAGTAACTCGCAAAATCAATTCCGGTCAGGAAAAAGCAGTTCGTCAACGTTTTAAAGCTTTTGAATTTTGTCCATTCCGCCAGTGCCGCTTCACTATTCATTATTTGAATAATCAATAAATCGGTGTGCAAATCAATGCTTTGCTCACACCAAAGAATCAATCTCTCAACTCGTTCTTTGCTAGCCGGCGCTTGATTGGTGTTATTTATAACAGCAAAACCATTATTAGTTTGTATCAGGTCTACGAACGGAATGGCATTTTTGTACAACTGAAAAGCAATCAGGTTGCACAGTGTCGTTTTCAGTTCGTCTCCATCTTCCAGGGCTTCGATATAATCGTACAGGTCTGAACCAACCAATAATGCTTTAATAGTTGCATTTGCCGAGTTGGCGAATGGTTCTAAATCCGTCCACATTGAACCGGTAGCAGTGGGAATCGATTTTACAAAATCTTCAATACTTGCTATTAACATGACTATTTCTTTTTTGCAGGTTGAGTATCATTGTTTTGGTTGTCGCTTGTAGGTTCGGCATCCGTTTTTTTGTCTAAGGTAGTGAGCATCATGAATGGAATATCGAATTCAATATCCCATTCATTATAATGCTTAATGACGAAATAAGGCTCTAACAGAATGTCTTTTGGAGCTTTCTCCAACCCTTGTTTCATCGTGAATAATTCACGGATATTGGAACCGTTCATATTACTTGAGCTTTTCCCTGGCGTTGCACCAATCATGCTCGGGTGGTTGCCCTGAGCATAACAGGCCATTGAGGCACCTTCCTCGATATCTTCAATCCAATCGCCACCCTCTTTGATATTATTGACCAAATTTATTTTCACCATGGATTGCTCTTTCCCTGTTGGGTCGATCCAGAACCCCGAAAACCAAACTTTGCCGGCATTCTCCATTCCGGATAGGAACATCTTTATATTTTCCTTTTCCTGTTTTATCCTTTCTTGTTTTTTTACAGGGTCAGTAATGTTTTCCTGTTCGCAAAGGATATCCCAATACTTTACATTAATTTCTACCTGATAGCGAAGTACTAAGCCATTTTTAAACTTTGCCTTTTTACCGGCAGGGATTAATTGTTTAATATCGTACCATCCGGAATTAAAGAATGACCAATAATAAGGAAATGGATAATATTTATTTCCGGTGATCGGAATTCGGTTCAACATAGCAAACTTACGGGTTGCTGTTGGCTTTTGCATTTTGCCTTCATCGTTCGGCAATTTGCCCATGCGCACCATCAGGTCGCCCAGCGGATCATCCACGTCCAACAGTTCCAAGTCTTCCCTATCGGCAAGTTTCGGAGCACCTTTTTCCCAGTTGCCATAAAAAACATGCTCCAAAGTTCCGGTTTTGGGGTTGCAAGTTTCAAGCCGGCAATACATGACATCTTTGTG
Organism: Paludibacter sp. UBA5753; assembly: GCA_002427615.1. GTDB lineage: Bacteria > Bacteroidota > Bacteroidia > Bacteroidales > Paludibacteraceae > Paludibacter. The sequence goes on along the minus strand of DIFH01000149.1, from coordinate 41,431 downwards.
CCGAAGCTTCACTATCTTTTTACCGTCTCCACTCAAAATAATTACCGAAACCGTCCAAAAGAAATGTTTCATATCTGTTTGTTGCTCAAATAGATATTTAGTAGGTCGATTATATTTGAAGAAATCAATAATTTCGGGATCCGTCACCTCTGTTTTATCTTTTTTGGCATAGGTTAAACCCTGAGAATAGGAGGCTAAAATATTAAAATACATATTTGAACTCATAACTTCATCCTTCCGGATTAGCTCAAGAACTTCGTTCGGGCGCAAATTTGTATCACCCCAGGGAACATATCCGCGAAGTCCCTTTGCATCGGACATGACTATTGGAACAATATCGTCGGTATCGAATACCGTGCGACCTTCATTTATCACTTCCAATGCTTTGCGCCCATCCAGCGCGATACTTATGTCATATATTTCTGTCATACTGTCAAATATAAATTTCTTCGTCATTAATTTCGAAAATGCTGATAATTCGAACGGTACGGATTTCGCGACTTTCGCAGAATAGCAGTTTTGCCGTGTTACGTTCAAAATTGGAGGAAGTACACACCACGTTGTTATACGTCAATATTTCACCCGTTGTGTTCTTCCATACTTTACAATTGAAGGGTTTTCCATCCCTTAATATTTTTCTTAATAAACTTGTATGTATCATAAAATCTATTTTTCCTATTATTTCCCCTTTAGGAGGTTAGGGAGTTAATCAAATGTTTCGTCAAACGTATCGTCGAATATTCCCTGAGCAGCGTTGGCAAAAGCAAGATGACTGTTCTTTGCGCCACGGTAGCTAAAGGCGAATGCTTGCAGCTCGTTGGCTTCGCTATCCGATTTTTCCACACCTACCAGCGTAATTTCTTCAGTCATTCCGCTAACACCTGGCGTGTACAATCCCACTGTGTAGCTTTTCACCAGGTCATCAATCCACTCCATTTCCACATCGCTCAGATAGCCGCTATTACAGGTTTTCTCACTTACAAAGTCCTGTGTTATTTTGCGGTAATGGTTATTGATATTACCTAGGTTGTATTCATTTGTTTTTTCATTCACAGTCAATCCGGTAGCCGTGAACGTTTCCAACACGCCAAAACAGTTCACAAATACAAATGATTTACAGTGCCTGTAAGGTGTGTTATCTACAAGAAAGGCATATTTAGCAGTTTCAAAACCGGTACCGGTTAGCCAAATATTGTACTGAAGTATAGTTGTATCGAGCGCCAACTCGGCAGCTGTTACCAGCGCAACAAGCGAAGCATTTAAAGTAGTGACCTGATCGCCGGCTGAAGCTGCTATTGTTTGCATCACTCCTGTTTTTTCAGTTACGACTGATTCAACCAAGTAATAAACTTTATAATTGACTGCTACAGCACCAAAAGCCAATTTTTGAACAAAAGAAAGATATTCGTTGCGTGACTTAGCAGTCCGTTTTTCGCTATGTGAACGGGTCAGAAAATTTCTATCAATCCAGGAACCTGCATTTACCGCCATATCCACATCACATTTCAATACCGTAAAATCCTTTTGATCAACCCAAACACCATCGTCAAATATCATTGTAATGGGTAAAATCAATAATTCAGAAGTAAAATATTTTTCTACAATGCTGACTAAATCACGCACATTAATATAACCTTCAGCATCATAGGTGTAGTTTTCAGTAAGAACGGACACACCGGAAACTTTCAGCGTGAACACCTTAGAATCATTCGAGTCGGTTGTTTTCTTCAGAATGATATCAGGGATATTCTTCTGAAAATAAATTTCGTTGACCTCTGGGCTTTGTATATATTCGGGCATAAAAAAAGCGGTTGAATAATTTGTTGATACAAATTAAATCCAACCGCTTAGGGGAAAAAAAGACAGAAAAATTAGTGTTCGCGAAGTTCCGGTTCGTTATCTTTTCGCATAAGCCACACCGGAGTGGCATCGTCGAAGTCGATAGTATATCCATTTGTTGACAAATAAGCTGCAATTACATTGATAGACAAGTCCGCCATAGGCCGAATGTCGAGTTTAATTTCTTCACTCGTTTTGCGGATCGTTGCATCTTTTTTGGTTGCCGGTTGGAATTCGCGACAATAGCGAGCTAATATTATAAGTCGATAGTCCAGTTCTTCATCTGATTGTTGTTCTGTTAGCATTATCGGCCTCCTTCCTTTACAATAGGTAATAACTTCACAAGTTGACATATATCTTTCTTTAGCAAAACAATGTCATTCAAATAATTGCTTACTTCTCTTTTTTCGTCATCTTCCATATTTCCAAGCTTCATACATATAAAATCCTGAATGTCTGAAATAGTGGTAATTGCAGCCGTTAGGAAAGTTTCATCACCTTTTTCTGCCGGGCAGTAATTTTTCAAAAATGCCGCTAATTCCGAACTGATAGGCATTCCATCTATTGTTGTCATACGGCAGCCCTCCCATTGGTTACGGTTGCATCTTCAAATTCCTGAATGTGTAATGTTATTACCACGCCTTTATTAATCATCACATACACCATTTCGTCAACGCCTTGGTAAATGGACATATCAATTTTTTTACTGCCATTAGCCAACTCGCTAATTACATCCAGTACGGTATGACTTACCGAACGTACATCTGTTTTTTTCTTGAAAATCTGACGCATTGATAATGCATCTTGCTCAGGAGCGCATCCTGATTGTGAAGTTTTTGTTTTCATTTTGGGTTGTTTGCATTTAGTTTTATGGCAAAGAAAAAGCGATGCCAATATCTCGCTGCAAACAACCCAAAGGTATATACCGCTCTACACGGCTCGAGATATGGCATCGCCATATTTTAAATAAGTTTGATGTATAGACATAAAAAAACCAGCTCGTTTGCTGGTGTATGAATACACCTTTGTAGTTGTTTGCGTTGCAAATATCGGAATAGTTTTTGGATTGTCAATGAAAAATTATAATTATTTTCAATTATTTTTCAGTTTTACTTGTACACGTAGTTGTAGTAGTAACTGTATAATTTAATTATGCAATAGTAAAACACTTGAAAAAATTGCAAAAGCCTTAGGTGTTGAAATCTTAGAGTTATTTGAGCAAAAGCAGCAAAACAATCTGAAATGCCCAAATTGTGGAGTTGAGTTGAATGTGAAGATAGAGTAGAAAAAACGCCTGACTAATTAATAGTCAGGCGTTTTTTTATTAAGTATGGGGAGTTCTATTGTTTAAAAATAGATATACTGGTAAGTTTTCTCCACCAATAACATCTATTCCACTATCTTCTATCAATTTTTGAAAACATTTAGCAGTCCAAAACACATCCGTTTTTGCATCATGCATATTTTGCATATTAAAATATTCCTCTTTTTCAAAGAAACATTTCTTTATAAGTTCCTGCAATTTGGGATATTTATAATCCAGCATTGCAGCCGCTTCCTGTGATGTAATTCCATATTTCGGTATTTTACAATAATAAATAGAATGTTTCATGGTGCAAAAACGCCACGATTTATTAAATAATGATTCGTCTTTATTAAATCTAAACATTTCGCTTCTGATTACATTATAGTCAAAATCAACGTTATGTGCCACAATAAACATGATTCCATTAAGGTCTTCCAAAAATTCATCTAGCACATACATCATTTCTTCCCCTTTTTCGGCAGCTATTTCATCGGTAATATTATGTATTATAGTTGATTCAAATGGAATTGGCTCATATTGTTTGATAATTTTATTTTTAAAAGTTACCATTTTATATTCCCTATCAAGTATCATCCAGGCAAATTGAACTACACGCGGAAAGCGGTTAAAATTCTTCTTAGTGGCATCAGTTCTCGGAGCAAGTCCGGTAGTTTCAATGTCAAAAATAAGAAAATACGGCTTTTTTGTTTCCGATTCATCAAATCCAACTGATAAAGTTACATTACCATTATCTTCCCTTTTGGCACTTATGCCATATTTATCTACTAAATGTATATATTTCTTTTCAACTCCAATAGAATTATCCTTAATTGGCTTAGAATAGTCTGATGATTTAGTATTAGAATTATTATTTACATTTAAAATAATGATAATAAGTATAATGATAATAATGATAATAATGATTACGATCATAGCGTTACCAAAAAATCATAATTATCATTCATTAAATCTTCACTGGTTTTTACTCCTAATAAACCTGCATTTGCAGGTTTTAAACACGATTCAATAAACGCTTTTGTTCCATCACTTTTGGTAAATTGGAACAAATCCTCCTCTTTTTCTATACCTAAAAACGAGGAATTCCTCGTTTTTAAACATGCTGTTACGGAATTTTTAGTACTGTCGTTTTCCATAAAACGAGCAACCTCTTTTCCAAATGCCTTTGCCATTTCGGTGGCATTAATCATCCTTCCGTTATCTTTCGATAAAAGAAAAGTGATGTCGTTTTCTTCATATACGCAAATTTTTGTTTCCATAAATATTAAATTAAGTTGAGCCACAAAGGTAACAAATATATTTATGCAAAAATCCCCGAAACAAAACCAGGGGAATTAAATTCTATAAATATTTCATTTTCAACTCTGCCCTATTTGGGCGTTTCGTGCGCCTTTTGCTACTTTTGGCGCGACAAAAGTAGTTCAAAAACAAGGCTTCACCGCTCTAAATTAGAGTAGTGAAGCCACTTTTAAGCCCGTTTCAGGCACTTTCTTTACTAAATCTGCAAACTATATCGGTCGGTTAATACTTCCATTAGAGCGAAGTTTTGCGTAATAAGGTTCGGGATGTCGGTTTTCCCTGGCTTATATAATTCGGTCGCAATATTGTAAATATCCCACAAACTAAAAGTACTTGTTTCCTGGGCTTTTTCCAAATAATCTTGTGTAAACTGGGAAATTTGGCTTTGTGTCAATGGGTAGGTTTTAACCTCATTTCTCAATGTTGAATTATCGCAGTCGTGCGCCACTCGTAACGATGTAAGCAATCCAATAAGCTGGTAAACGTCATTTTGTGTACAATTGACTTCTTTCATTTGCTGAAGAATACGCAAATCGGTTTCTCTGTATTCAAAAAAGTTAGACATCCAATTTTCCACACTTTCAAAAAGCTGTTCATCCGTAACCTTGTCAGCTCCGTAGTTCGATGCTATGCGCTCCTTGTTTAAAATACACTGGTTGTGGCAAATCTTCACACACGGACCAAAGGCAAGCTGGATGCCTTCCTGATGATAGGCGATGACGATGTTCGATGTCATTTCGGGTGTTTCTCGGTCGTTTATCCTGATAGTTGTATAAACTCGCCTCAGGATGTGCGCTTCAACTGAATTTGTGCCGTGGATTGCTTCCACCTGTGGAAGAACTACAACACCCGGGTTTTGTCGGCTGTTATTTTTTGCTGCAAAAATTTCTTCAATGGTATAATCTAAACCACTGTTTCGGCAAATATCCGCTATACGGTTAATGACTTGGTAATGATAAACGCCCCTTAATGGATTTCCGTAAATATCATTTTCCTTATGCGTTTTGCGCAATGTTTCAAGGTCTAAAACTTCGATATTATTTTTTTGAAAATCAAATATTGTATTCATGGTTATTTATTGTTATAAGAGTTATACACTTGTAAATCAGAAAAGAGAGCAACTAACGGAAAGAATTTTATTTCTTTTTTTTGTCCGTTCTCAATGATGGTTTTCGTGGTTTGACTTCCCCACAAATAAAATGCTTTTTGCCCTCGCTTGACTCGCATTCCTAACCGTTCCCATTGCTCGAAAGTCTTAAACTCTTGATGTCCTTGTTTTCCGTAAATAGCTTTTAATCCCTCGTTTATGGTTTTGATGTCGCCGTTGGTTTTTAATTCGGTTAGCGGCTTGGATATTAGTTTTAATTCCCTGCGCTTTGCTTGGATATTCGATGTATTATTCATACTTTTGTGTCGCTTTAAAAAATTAATTGTTCGCAATTGTTTTACTCCCTCGATGGTTGTCCCCAACGAGGGAGTTTTTATTTTAGGCTATTTCCCGCATTTCCTTTTCTACCTTTTCCAAAGTATCAGAAAATTCTTCCTTCCAAAATTCAATTAACTTACCAATTGTTTTGGGGCTGTTACTCTCAAAAACTTCTCCGCTTGCATCAAAAACTCGGACGGCTGCCGTATCTCCATCATGCGAAATTGCAAAGTTTTCCACTCGTTTACGCTTTTCGTTCAAAGCGTCCCATTTGACCGCTAAACGGCTCAAAACTTCGCTTTTCCTTTTAATGTCCTCAATACTTTTTACAGGTTTTTCTGTAATGGCTGCCGTTGGTTCTGGCTTTACTTCCTCCGCGATGGGTTCACTCTTTACATCTTCTTCCGAAGATTTAATGTTAATCACTTTAGCGGTTTTTTCTTTCGCTGTTGGTTCTGCGATTGTCATCATTGGGATGACTTTTTGCACTTTGCGTGCTGTTGAATCATTTTTCATTTTGCTTTAAAAATTAATTGTTAATAATATGCGGGGTGAAATTGTCCTTTCTCCCTTTCGCTCTGCTAAATTACTACAATTTAGCGACATACACAAATTTATATTATTGAATATCAGTGCATTAAACTATTAAATAGGGAGGTAGTAAGTAAACATCTTAAATAATGCTGATTATATTCTCCAATTGAAACGAAAAAAACTTTTTGATTTCAAAGGTCAAAAAAACAAAAAACAATGAAATGCACTGAATTTATAGAGCTAAAATAAAAATCAATACGACGATAAAGTTAAATTTCATTAATAGTAAGACATTGAAATACAAACAAATAAACCAAAAAAAACGCATTTACAAAAAAAAATATTTATGCAACTTGCCTACTACCTACTATAAAACTATATTAAACTATATATCAAATAAATACGACACAAAATAAGGTAGTAAGCAATTTTTAATAGTAACGAGTAGTAACTATTTAAATAACTATTTTTTAATATGGTTACTACTATTTAAATAATTGTATTTCAAATAAATATAAAAATAAATAGTAAGGTAGTAAGGTAGTAAGCTAAAAACATATTTTTTTGCCATTATTATATCTTTTTATTAATATTACATATAACATAATGATAATGTGTAATATAAGAAAAATATAAAAGAAAAAACAATTTATAAAATACATTTTTCGGATTTTAAAATATGATTTTAGCACTATTTAATTTTCAAAAATCGGAATCATAGATAAATGCTTTATCCGCATAAAATTACCAATCATTTTCAGCCTCTTTTGTTGACGATTTGTGGGTGTTTTCCGCCTTTCACATTTATATATGGCTGTAAATCAATAAAAACTCACTTCGCAAACCTTTTTTTAAGGTTTAATACAGACAATTGACCCCGCCCCGCCCTCTCGCTGACTTGTAATTACCGACCTCAAAAAACGCCTTATATGCTAACCTATATTAATATATTGGGGTATATTTAACAAAAATGGGCGGTAATACGCACATTACGGTTAAAATTTTGGTATTCGCAAAATTATATCGGTAATGACCTATCAAATCCCTACAAAATGGATGAGCAAAGCGATTGATTTTGGGATTACATTGCATAAAAAAACCACTAACATTACGCCAGTGGTCTACATAAATAAGGACAGGTAATTACACAAATGAACTGATAAGCCCACCATTGAATGAGTGTTCGGCAGGGAAGTTATTCATCCCAATCCATAACGTGTCCCAGGCATCGGTACCATCAGTTCGGTTCTGCAGTAAGTCTTCGTCACTCTCTGCCAACTTTTCCCCTCTCTTATCCTTCTTAAATCCATCAGAACCTTGATAGATTCCTGTTTGTTCCATGGCCAGAATCAACGCCTCATTGTTATTCTTATTAATCATTGGGAACAATAGTTGCTTACCCTCGAAGCTCTGACCTTTGAGTGCCATATTGATCAGGTTATGTTTCTCCATGTGACCGATAGGTTTACCAATGTACACGCCTTTGACAGTCCACTTGTTTGCCTTGAATGTATCAATTATAACAGTAGCAAAATCTTTGTCATTAACTGCATAGTTACTGTTAAGTGCTGTTGAGTCATAGTAGTAGATAACCTCATGACACTTGTGAGGTGCATAGTACTTACAGAAGTCATTGACTAACTCTACTAACTTACGGTTGTACTTCACGAAGAATGATTTCAATGTCTTCATCCTGATACCTGAGCGTTGTCCGGCTACCAACCAATTGATATTTCCATTATAATCAAACGAGATACAGATAGGTGCATTCTTATCAACATCACCATCCTGAAGACACGTCATGTTCTTAGCCTTATCAAAGTCATAGTCCAGGTTCTGAAGGTATGAATTATCGAATGCCGTGTAGTAATGATCAGCTTCTTTCAAACAGTTGTAGAACCCATCTTTCAAAAGTCCTACCCGTTTACAAAGAATTGACGTTTGAAATACCAGGGGCGGAAGATCGCGTTTCATTTGCTTAATGTAGTTTTCGCCCAATACCTGAATGTTTTCTATTGAACTAAATACATTATAATCGACTGCAATACGCTGAAATTGAGCTAAATCACGGCACAATGTACGGTAATAATCAAATAAGTACGCTTTTGGCTGAATGCCTTTGGCCTGAAGTTCTTTTAGTTTATTGAGTATTCTCCACTTTTCATAGATAATGCCATCAATTTGTTCGATAAGTTCCGGATCGCATTTAGATTCGTAATTAAGGAACCAACTCCCTTTTTTGGTAGTTGGCATGTCGGATACGATTAGCATGCTGTGGTGATAGGGTAAATGTCCGAAATGAGCTGTCGTACCCCCATTAGCAGGAAAAGTTTCCTCATTTAATTTTACGAAGTTCAAAAATTTAGCCTCATCGCAAATAACAGAGTCAAAAGTCTGAGAATTGGACGAACCAATAACATCCTGTGAAATGATGGGAGATATAGATCCATTATAATAACTGATCGTATTATCATAACTTGCCGGCTCTGTTTTAGGTTTCTCAAAATGTAAACATTTCTCAGGTTTTCGGCCAATAACGTAGTGAACGTTTCGTTTAAACCCCCAGCTGTCGAATGCTTCCAATGTTCCAGGAAGAGTTCTTGTAAGAGCCTGTTGGAATGTACTGGCAATAATTCCATGTTTTCCACCGGCCATTCGTTGTATATTACGAAGAAGGAAAGGCGCTACAATACCATGCGATTTGCCGAGCCGACGTCCGCCAACCACAACGACAGTATTGCACCCTCGAAACATTACTTGCTGCTGTGCGGCATTAAAATATACTTTTTGTTTTTCGTTATTTTTCGGCATATTTTTCTAATTGCGAAATGTCTATTTCATCATAAGTTACATCTTCTATCTGATCCATGTATTTCTTTTTCATGGATGCAATTTTCTCACGTATATTTGGAATTGGCTTAATACCTAAAACCGTTGGGTCTTCTGTAGGCTCAAATAACTGAGGTATGATTTCATCCCATGGAATGCGTTCGGCATCTTCTTTGTCGAGCTGGTTGAATTTAGCATAAGTGGCCATTGCTTTAACCATGGAGTCCGGGTCGTTTTTCAATTCAGCCATGTTGTAAGCTTTTTGAATCTGATTATTGAACTTGAAGCGGTGCCAGTCCTTTGATTGCCGGTTCATAGAACCCAACAAATCTTTGATGATCCGTAAATCCTCGTAAGCGGCCGATCTTTCAACTCCGCTGTTAGTCATTATGTGTTGAATAATTTCCCGATCAGCTTTACTTGGATATTCCTGCATTAGCGTATAGGCAGACCTAATACGAAGCAACCGGTTACGAACTTGTGGTGCCAGGTGTGCCAGTTTATCAGCATCATCGTACAAATGCTGTACACAAATTTCGTATGTTTGTTCTTTACTCATTGACCTGTTGATTAATGATATAAGTTTGTGTGAGTTCTACCGATAAAGGTGATCCCAGTTTTGCAAATTCAATTTCCTGCCGGTGAAGCTCCAGTATTGTTTCTGTTTTACTCAAGCGGTAAGCTCTGGAGGCTTTGGTTGATTTGGAAGCGATATCACTACGCAATTCATCTTCATCAATATCCATAAGCACAGCGATATCGGTTATTGTCATTAATAGTCCTGCAAATTCACGTATTTTTTGTAGTTGTTCATCGCTGTATTCCATTTTCTATAATGCGTTGTATTTCAGTATATAATTTTTTATTTATTTCTGGATCAGTTGTAACGATTCCGCTTTCTTCGCGATTTCCACGGGTGCAATTTTGACTACCTGTAATTGATACCTGGTAACTGGAAGATTGAATCAAAACTACCTTTGCGTGCGTTTTTGAAAAATGGATATCGCTAAAAACATTCTGAGTAAATCGAAGCAGCTTCTGTGTTTTCTGTATCGCTTTAAAGTCGAGTATCAGGGTTACATTGCCGATTAACCCCATCTCCCTGAGCATCCATATTTTTCGGATAAATTCTTCGGAAATGCTGAATGTCATAATGGTGATATCGGATTTTCCAATTTGCTGCAAAGTCCATTCAATCAAGTCGTATAGTTGAATACCGGTATTTAAATAAGCCCCGACATAATCGGGGCCTATAGGTTTCAATATTTGATCAACTTTACTCAACTGAGTTTATTTCTTGATCAACTGTTTTGTTGATTAGTCCCAGGGTTTTTAGTTCTGCCAATTGATCAGGTGCAAAAGTGTCACCATTCAATACTAATTCATTGAAACGAACCTGCATTTTATCCAATAGCTCAGCAGCTTTTTCAGCCTTACCGTCGGCAATTAAAGAGGTCAGTTTAGCTTTGTTATCGCTCAGATATTTACGAGCTGCAGAAACTTGTTTTCCGCTCAAGTTACCTGGCACATTTTCAACTTTTTCAATCACCGGTGCATTTGCATCGAATTTGTCGTAGTTATCCCAGTTCTCACGTAACTCAGCATCAAGTGCGAATAATTCAGTAAGAAAAGGAAGTCTATCGGAAGCCGTTCCGGTTACGTTCAGCACTTTCAAGCGTTCCTGAATGGAGCGCATGCGTGGATAGATTTCGAGGTTCTTGTCGAAGGACGATTGGATGGCAACCGGCAGCTTGTCATGATCGGGACGTTTGCCTTTGTTTTCCAAGGCTAATTTGCTTTCAATAATTTCCATTGTTTTTGGAAGATTATTTTCCAGTTTCTGAATTTCGTTGTTTACAGGTTCTACAGCAACATGTTGCCTTTGTCCGGCAATGATTTTTTCGAGTTCGTACTCCACTTTCTCAAAATTCTTTTTTTGAAGTACGTTTTTGTGTAAAATTCGATTTCGATTACCCTGAAGCATCAATGTTGCACCTTCTTCGATGCTGCGAGTTGAGGGATCAGCATTTAGCCAATCGTTCACTTTGTCTACATAAGTCTTTTCATTATCCATTTTTTTTAAATGTTATGGGGTTATTTATTTTAAGCATTACGAAAGTAATTACGGGTAATTACATAGAAAAAGACAGACCCGAGTCAGAGTTGAAACTCCAATACGCTGAAACAAAACACCCTCGCAAAGTGAATTACGAGGGTGTGAGGAATTGTCTGTGGTTAGCGATTAGGGTATAATCGGATTGATAACACCATCTTCGGTAATAATCTCACCTGTGTAAAATAGACCAGGTGCAAGGTCGGTAACGGTAACTGTGATGGTAGTTCCCATTTCGTCGGTAGCAGCTCCACCAAGTTTTTGTTCGATAACCGTATCGGTTTGATACATGTCATTACCGATAACGCGCCATTTACCTTTTTTGGTTTGCACCAAATAAACTAAATCGTCGTTATTGGCTTGCATACAGAAACCGGATGCATCTTCTTCCACTCCTGGGTGCTGTAACACTACCTGATTCAAGAACGTTTTACTGGGGCGAACACCTTGGCTCTTTCCATCAACCGGTGATTTGTCAACGATAATACCTACCCGTTGCCAGTTGGCCAATGCAGCCAATGTAAAACTGCCGACATAAGTGACCAGTTCACCCATGTTCGTTACAAAGGTTGCCGGAAGTGTAGGCCATGCTACGATATCACGTTTAGCGATAGCGTAAACATCTTCTTTGATACCAGGAAGATTTGTAGTTCCAACAGCCCAATCAAGGGCTTTATATTTGATACTCATAATGTATTTCTCCTATATTTTTAGAGTGAATAAATTTTGTAGCCCCTATCAAGGAGCTACATATAATTTAGCAACCATCAACCTTTCAGGGCTTACAGTTTCAAATTGAACACCAAAGAACATGGCCATAATGAACTGAAGAACAAAAGCAGCATGTTTTTCAACAGTTATTTTTTCTTCGTTACCTTGTTGATCAACTCCAACCAACATGTTACCCTTGGTTGTCAGGTGAATATATGGCGAATCCTTTTTGTTTGGCAGTGCAACCAGTTCGCAAAGATCATCGGTACCTTCCAAAAATGTTTTTTTGAATTCTTTGTTGTAAGGAAGTGCTCCATTTTCTGACTGATAGCATTTTTCGTACATACGTTTGATCGTTTTCGAAAGAAACATCTTGCGAGGTTCGCCTTGTAGTTCGTCAGAAGAATTTTCGTCAATTGCTTTCAACTGATCGACAGCATTGTTCACAGTAATTGCAGCTGTAAACTCATACAAGTTTCCTTTGGCAACCGAAATATTACCGGCAGTAATATCAGCAGCTGTGATCGTGTCAAATCCGTTGAACAAAGTTGCAGTTGTGGTACCGGCATCGTCACGAACAGCAGACCAAAGCACTTTATTAATGCCCTGAGATATTTTCTTAGCCAAAAACGCCAATACCAATTGTGTAATGGCTGTAGTTGTCAAGCCTTGACCTGAAAGTACAGCATCTCCATAAATGGATTTTGCGACCGAGTTTGGTTCAAACTCTTTGATTACCGAACCAAAGAAAGTTTCCAGACTACGACCTTTAATAGTTACACCATTCGTGTCAACTCTTGCAGGATCATAAGGACCAATTTCAATGTTACCATCCAATTGACCTACCGTTTCTTTGCCACGTATGCCAATACGGAGCGACATGTGAACCAATGAGCTTTGCAAGGCAATCACTGGCATCATCAATAAATCTTTGCGAAATTTCGCAGCACTAAGCGCTAAGGCTTCGGGGGTTATTTCTACCATTGCAGTAAATTTATTTTAAAAGTGAATAATTTTCTTTCTACTCAGGAAGTTGATCGTACAATTTACGAGCACTTTCAATGGTGTTCAAAAAAGCATCTTCCTTGTCTCCACCTTCACCACTTTCGTCGGTTTCTTTTTTGACTTTTTTGTCAGTTGCTCCAGCTCCTTTTTTCAGGTTTTCTACTTGAGCTTCCAACTCGGTGATTTTAATAGCCTGTGTTGCCACAGTTCCTTCTGCGTTATTAGCGCGGGTTTCGGCTGCTGTAACCAAATCTTTTTCAGTTACCACATTGGCTTTTTCGGTTTCAATTTCAGCTTCTTGCGACGCTAATTTTGTTTCGATCGATTCAATTTGTGTTTCATTCAAGAATACGCCACCATCGGCGCTCTCAAGTGATGGCACGTTGAGAACCGCATTAATTTTAATGGGTTGTTTTTTCATTTTAATATTTGTTTTTTGAGTGAATAAGTCTTCAGAATTAATTCGGTTGGTAGGGATTCCAAGGGCATTGAACTTGTCTTTTAATCCGACCATATTTATTTTTTCAATGGTTGGAATAATTTCATCGACAAATCCCCAACTAAGTGCTTCGGTAGCATTCATCCAGCCGCCAATTTTCATCAAGTCGAGAATTTCGGTCATGGATTTGCCGGTTTTGGCTACATACATTTGTGCTATGACCTCATCGACCTTGTTGTTTTCATCAAGGTTTACTTTCAGCTCTTCAATGAGAGTTGCGAGCTCGTCGGCATTCATTGTTTTGTAAATGTCAACTGTATTCATAGATTTATGAATCAGATAAAATCCATTGGAAGCAATGCGCACTTTCTTTGCCTTGACGTTCATCCAAGTTGCCGTGGAAGCGTTGAATCCATACAGGTCAACTTGTACATCGCCATGTTCTCCAATAGCCTGATAAATGCCAAGCCCATCGTTCACGCTCCCGCCAAGCGAATTGGAACGAATGAAAACCGGTTTATTTTTCAACTCATTCAATTTGCTACGTACATATTTCTGAGAATAGCCCCAATTGCCTATGTAGCTGTCAATATCAATGTTGTATGTAGGTGTAGACATAAAAAAAGTTGCAGTATGGTTAATTACACTGCAACTTTACGGCTATATTAGGAAGGAAAAAAAGACTATAAATCAATAATATCAATGGGTGGAAGGGTTGAAATCCATGTAATTTCGAAGTTTACGGCTCGCATGCCGGAAGACGAAGCGTCGTTCACCGGTGAGAATTTGATTTCCGGGAATGGCTTTTTGTCAATTCCAACCAGGTATTTGTTTTTGTAAACGTCCGTAATTCTATAGAGATGAAATTTAGTTTGTAGGCGGTGTTGCAATGCCATGTCGCTATCGTCTGATATTATTCCGGCAATTTTAGTTGTGTAAACTAATCCATTGTCGGTTTGCTCGGAAGTAGTATTGCACGATGCCGGTTCGGTTAACTTTAGTTTAGTCCAGTTGCCAATGGCGGAAGTTGTGTCACCTGGTGATAGAAATTTCTTTGGATAAAGTGTCATTTCTTCAGCGAGAAGAAATTCGACAAATAATATAGTTGGAAGTATTTTTGTGTTCATATAGATTATATTTTTAAAAGTGCTCAAACTGCGTAAAGTGCTGAAAGTACGTAAAATGCTGGTTTACGATAAAAGAGGCCTCGAAGTCAATGAGATTTTAGGTAAGTTTTATATTTTTTTTCTTTCCGTACTTTTGGTTCAATCTGTGAAATCGTTGTGCAACCGTGTCCCAATGTTTTTGGTCAATACCATGTTTTTCCATATAGGCATAAATTAAAGTAGCCCGGCTTGTATTTCCATTTTTCAAGGCGGTTACTTCAGTATATAGATTTTTATCAAAAAGTGTAGAGAAACTTTCAATTAAAGCCGTTTTGCCACTTTTGTGAAGATAATTGTATGTGTCAGGGTTTTTCCCTCTGAAATATGGTATTGGAATTGTCAAGTTAGAATCTTCACCTAAATCCGGAGTTTCATCACATGGCAGTTTTACCAGCAGCTCATTGAGTAATCTCATTTCGGGAGAATCTTTAATGAGTTCAACCGGATTTCCGAATGTGTGCGTAATCCATTGTTCCAAATATTCTGGAACTGTCAGGTAAACATTGTAGTCGCTCATAATTGTATGCAATATTAGGGGGTTGATATGTGTATTAAAAATTCAATTGGTTTCTGTGAAATTTATATGGTTGTTTGTGACCTTTGTATTTTTTATTTTGTTGAAAACTGCAATTATGCATTTGTTCTCCCAAACGTTTAAAGGCTACATTTAGATGTTCAAACTTTTCAATTGGAATTATAAACTTACCAATATGTCTTTCTGTATCTTCCATGCTTTCTTTATCTATTATTGGTAATTCAGGATATTTTAAAATATTTTCATCTCTTATAAATATTTCCATGATAATTTATTGTTAACTTGATTTTTTTGAAAGAGTATAACAAAACTGGCAATAAACGGCTCTCATTGCCAGGTTCGTTATAGAATTTTAGTCTAAGATTATCCAGTCATCTGATAGCATATCAGTTGGAGAAGCCAACCAGCCGTTTACAATTGTTCCGTTAGCTGCTTTCATACAGAGATAAGCCGTAAACTTAACCGTGTCATCTTCTTCTACATGAAGTCTTTCTCCGTTTTCATTAATAATGTCCTGCAGATAATAGTCCTTTACGCTTTGTGGCAGAGATTTTATTTTATCAACTACCGTTTCAATATTAATTTCATCGGCAGGGCGCATAAAAACAAATATATACCTACCACTCCATCCATCACGAGTTACTCTTTTACCTTGTTTTAAGGCTTCTAAAGCAGTTCCAAATGGAACTAAACTAATTTTATTCATATTGCAATCAATGGATTTTACGATGCCCATCCAAGGCGTTATTTTGTTGTTAAAATGTAATAAAATGTTTTGACATACTACTCCTTAATTCCTGTGCACGCTCTAATTCAACTTTTTCCATTGATTCTAGAGCCATTGATTCTTCTTTATATCCCAATTTCATACTTGCAGTTGCACCGTCAAAATCAGTTTTAAAAACTAATTCGTATTGGTCTTTTTCGTCGTCATATTCTACAGTTAATAGAACTTGTTCACCATCTTCTAAATCAAATAATTTTGCGAATTTCATAATGTTTTGTTGTTAAGTTGATATTATTCAAATAATTGTATAACCTGATATCCATAGCGTGGCTTTCCATCTACTTTTTTCATTTTATGCTCAAAGCCCATGGAGCTAAGCGCCATCCCAATGGTAACATCCGAAACGTTGACCATTCCACTGTTCAACCTGCGGGTACGGCGGAGTTCCTGAATAATTTCAATCGGTTGCATGTGTTTAGATTCTTCGCCTTCTTCCGGAATACGGTAGTATTCTTTAATAAGTTTGTTAGCCTGTGTGTCAATCATATATCGGCTATTATAATTTTTGAACTCAATGAAATCGTTTTCGTTCCAGATATAGTCGTAATCTGCATTTTTGAAAAGAACCATTGCTTCAGCCCACATTTGGTGATTATCAACCTCGGCTATGTATTTTTTCCAATTAATCGACTCCAGTTCTATACATGCCCACCGGCGATAGCCCATGGACGGGTGCAGGAACCCTCCCATCTCTTTATTTTTATTGGTCGTAAATGCACCATTTCCAATGCGTGGAACTGTATTAGTGTCGCGTTTCGACATTACGAACTCAGTGGACGAAAGTGTTTGTTTTACCTGCTCAGCATTGTTTTTCGTGATTCCGTTGAATTCTTCAAAGTTGACAATGAAATTCTGAGTGAAAGCAGCTGTGATATCGAAGTACCGATCTTCCTTGCTGGATTGGATATAATAGGCTCTCAAAGGTTTTGGTACAAGGAACTTTAGAATACGGGTTTTACCTATTCCCTCTTTGGGATGAATAAACCCAAGCATGGCATCGTTTTCTTTTACGCCCAACGAACACGCAATGCTGGCTACCATCCATTTTTTCATGATCCGAACAAATCGTTCCTGGTAATATCCCGGGTCTTTATCTCCAAAATCGCGAACAATGATATTTTTACAGAATTTATCGATATGGCTTTCGCCCTTCCATGCCCCTTCGAGACTATTGATATAGTCGGTTACAGGGTTGAATGTGGTGATATGATACCCTGATTTGAGTATCTTCCGGAGAATGGTATCGCAGCCACGAATATTTTCGCGTTCCATGTGCAACGAAATGAGCGTTTCAGTTGGAGCCTGGTCGTACAGCTCTGGGTTCTTGGCTACGATAATCGTTTTGGACGAATCGAAAACGTTGATTTTTATTTCATAATGTTCCGTAAGAAAATCTTCGACAATCTTCACTCTGTCGCCTGAACTGGCGGGAACTTTCGTATCTGTAATTTTTTTACGTGGGGGCATGCTGACAAATTAAAGGAGAAATAAAATAAAGGATCAGTTCAACGAGAATAGAAAAAAGGCTTTATTCCGATTGAAAGTTGCCGTATTTCCCGTCCGTTCGGTTCTCAGATACACAAGCGAATGGAAAATCATTGGCGACAGGCACCTGAAGCTCGTAGCATTCCTTAAATAGGCTGCATGTATGACAGTTGCCGCGATTGTTGAACTTATGTACTTTATTATCTGAAGTAACTGTATTCTTATCCTGTGAAATTTGAATATTTGCCATTATATTAGTATTTTAAATCCGTGAAGTGAATAATTTTACCTTCGAAACCATTGAAAAACCATTTAAAGAAATCGTGAGTTGAATCAAAACCATCGTTGGCGGCTAGTTTATCAATTTCCATAAAGTTTAAAACTCTGCTATCGACTTCAACCTGAAATTGTGATTCATATTCAATTCCAGAGAATTTATCCGTGAACATTCCTGTGTATGAATAATTTATATTTGCTCCTACTGAAGGGAAAATTCTTATTCTTTGAGTTGATTTGCATTCTCCATTTGCAAAGTGATCATATTGCTTTGTTCGAACTCCGTAAGCATGTTGAATAATTCTTCCAGCAACCCAACGATTATTGACATCGTAGCGTATGGTATGCTTTTTCTGTCCTTTAATAATTTTGACAGCAAAATTTGTGAGTGATTTCCATGGAAACCATTTTTTGTAACCAAGTATCATATTATTTAGGTTGATTGAGTGAATAATCAGGTCTACGGCTTTTACCAGGTAAGAAGATTCGATTTACATGTTCGTCAAATCGTTTCGAAATGTATTCTTCGTATTGTTCCTTAATTCCGTCCAAGTCCATATTTGTTGATCCGAACGTCAACGATCCATATTCTGAACGAAGTGCAAGTAAATTTGATATCGGATTTATTTTTGTTCCCCAGTTGTTTAGCAAATTATTCTCTTTGCCCATATCCTGAATCAATAATGGCACCCTGGCGAACGGAATTACTCCTTTTAGTCTTATTTCTTCGGCCAGCTCAATGGCATGAATTTCGATAACTTTCTCTTTCACAAACTCCAGGTCGAAAAGCACTTTGCAAAAAGCTGACATCATAACCGACTTTCCGCATCCATAAGCGCCGGCAAGAACAATCCCAATCAGACTGTTTATTTTTTCCGGATTGGTTCGGGCAACGTAGAAGTATAGCAGGTTAAGCACATCGCGGTTAAACTCATCTACCTGAAATGTATCCAGACTCTTGTGATCGTTTACCAGCGTTTGGTTAGCACGAATGAAAAAAAGGTGTTTAAAGTTTTCACACGAAACGTCCTGGCGTATTGTTGCAATTTTGCGGTATTCTCGTAAGCGTTCGGCTTCCGCTTTCTCAAGTATTTCGTCTATTTTCATAAAGAGTAAATTAAAAACATTAATAAAAATGCTAAAAATGTATATAGTATCTGTTTATCAAAAACCTTATCATTATCCATAAGCACTCCCTTTCCCTGGTGGTTCATCTTTAGCAGGCTGTTTGGTGTCCTTTTCTTCAATAGCAAAGAAATTGCGATATCGATTAGCCATTGCATACCTCAGAAACTTCACCGCTTTTTCTTCATCACCTTTGGTATATTCCATCAATTGCTCCAGTGCAGCCTGTTCGGAATGTGTTCCCATCGATTGGCCGTGTTGTTCGCCCAGGTAATTTTTCCACCGCTTCCACATTTCTGTCATTGCTTCCGATCGGAATGGAAATTTAATTTCGCACGGTTCTACAGGCGTTATGAAGTTATCGAACTCGTTTACTTGTTTTTTATATGCGTTCCATTCTTTAATGAAGGCTTTCGATTTTGTGAGGGCAATGCTTGACAGTCCGCCATTGATAAGAAAGTCATTCAGGGCGGCTTCTGTCTTGTCGAGTTGCTTCCATACTTTTTCCCAGGTTGCTTTCATAATAATGCTTCGCTTATTGAATAGTGGTCATGAGTGGTTAGTATCTTTTCCCAACGAATGGTCGTTGTTGTTGTTGTTTCCGGTCGGATAATATGCCTATCCTTCAATCTAATTGTATAGCCATGTTTTCGCAATTTATAATGCAAGTTGTAGCGTTGCTTTTTATCTTGCTTAGTTTCCAGCTTCTGTCTATTTTTCATAAACTCTTTAGTTCAGAAATGTTTGTTTTTAAAGTTGTGGCGCAAATCCACTTTTCTTCAGTTTCGCCAATAAACACAAAATGATTAATGGTCTCGCGATTATAAGTTACCTGTTCGGTTTTACCGGTGCAAGGTTCGTAAAATTGGTATGTTTTTCCCTTTATTAATTTACTCGCTTCCATCTTTCCAGGGATTATAGATTGATAAATTTAAAATACCACGCTCGCGGACAGTATCTTCAAACTCTTTAGCGGTCATTTCTTGCACCGTTATTGATAGAGTTTCACCATCTGGTAGTTTATCGGTCTCGTTCCACACATCGGTAAAATCGGGTGTTAGGAAGTCAGTTTTTGTTGCTGGGTGTTGAATTCTATACGTTTTCATAACTATATCTTTTTAAAAGTAAATTGCCATATCCAGGGGTTAACATATATCTCCAGTAAATCATACTCTTTGCACCAAAGTGAGTGAAAGCTCCCTGTTGCAGTATTAAAGTTAGGAAAGCCAGGGTCTTGTGTCTTCAGCACTTTTTTAGGGTAGAACTTTTCAGGCGAATAATGTTTCCAAACACCAGGGCTTTGTTGTTCGATTCCGGTTCTTACGGCCAGTTCGTCTGTCATGTCAGATAATCGGATTAGTTTTACTTGAGCAATGCGCACTTCGCATTTTTCGGCCCATTGTGCCAGTTCGCCTACTTTGTGCGGTTGAATGTTCGCCAATATAACCTGTTGGTTGGTGTCTTTTTTATTGATCAACCGTGTGCCGGCTTCATTGAGTTCCCACAGTTCCGGAAATTTATTAACCATGGTCAGTCCTACTTTGTTAAAAACAAGATTTATTTTGTCGTCTTCGAATTTTGGTGTAAATCCGGTAAATCTTTTAATTTGCTTCATCTGGTAAATTTATAAGGTCCGACATGTTATCTAAATCTGCATGCAACTGCTCGATAGAGAATTTTTGATAAATGGTATAGCATTTTACCTCTATCATGGGTGCATTATAAGTGCGGTCGAATGATTTCAGGTATGGAAGTTTATCGAGTCTGTCGGCAAACATAGAGCCGTGTAACGAGTCTTTTACCGGCACTTGCACCGTTACTTGTCGCTTGCTTGAGCTGACGTATATTTGTACTTGATTTTGTGACATAATTTATTGATTTGGTAGTTTGAAACAATTTTTAAATAAAACTTTAAATTCATTCGGGTGTCCGAATATGTAATGAATACATGAAAATCCTTCGTTGTCGATATATTGAATTGAGCAATATAAATTTCCGTATTTGTCAACAATATATCCTCCTCTCGTCCGATGGTATGTATCTATATCATCAAATGGCTTAAATTTCGGAGAATGATAGAATTCTACCCCTGATACGAATTCTGCAAGTGTTATTGGTTGTGGTTGTGGGGTTTTGTTTTCTTCCTTATACATATTATTCCTCCCCTAATTCCATTTGCCAATCAATTACTTCATCCAGTATTTCCTGAAGTCTTTCAGTTTTCTCATTAAAAGCTTCTCCTTTTTCAGAATCTTGCCATTTTTCTGAGAAATTATCGAATTTCTCTTCTCGTTTTGAAACAAGTTCTTCCAAGTGTTCTTGGAGTTTTTCCATGAGTTTAATTGTTGTTTTCATTTTGCGTTTTCCTCTCCTTTATAATCTACAAATATGAGCAATCTAGGAGAAAACCATGGTTTAAGACCATCTTTAAGACATGCATCTAAATCATGTAGTGAATTTGTAATAAATGTTATATCATCCAATTCTTTTAATCCTCTCTGATTTAGATATACCGAAAAGCCTTTGATCCCTTTCAATGTCTTGATTGTTTCAGGGTGAACAGGAAGGCTTTTAAATTGAATTAATGTTAAATCCTCAATGTCATTAACCAGGGATTGATCATCAGAATATACGATAGCTGCTTTTGCATTAATCTGTGTCATAACTTCTTGTAGCAAGGAATCATACTCTTGTTGTTTCATAATAATAATAATTGTTAAGTTGATAATAAAAAATTAAGCTAATAATAAAAAGAAGTTGTTTTTTGACCCCGAAAGACTTTCGGTGTTTTAAATTTACTATCACATAAATTTTAGATTTTATGTCTTAATTCACTACTTTTTATATGAGTTTTTGGAGAGATAATATTTAAAATGTTGTATTCGATACTTCCCGTCGCTTCAGGAAGCCTTATTTCATATTGTGTTGGTGCCAGTACTGAACTAATGCTGCGTTGTTATGTACATTCAGTTTACGCAACATATTGTTAGTGTGATTTTCCACCGTCTTAGGACTCAAATAGAGTTCTTCAGCTATTTCGGTTGTTTTCTTTCCTTGAGCAATTAGTCTAAGTATGCGAATTTCAGCATCGGAAATGGCGGTGTTCTCTTTAGGCTCACAGGTTTCTTTCCATTCCTTACATTCGCCAGCTAGCGGGCATTGACAAAATTCAAAGTGAAAATTACCTTCTGAATCTATATCAAACTTATTATCATGTGCGCCCAGGTTACATTTTATAAATCCACAAGTAATCCTGAACTCGTAATAAGGTTTATTTTTGGTACTATCCAAATAGCGTTTACAAAGGTTTTTGTATGCTCGTGGATAACGATCGCGGATAACAGCAACGAAGCTGCTATTAAAGTCGAAATGACTCTCTTTTAATATATATGGTATTTCACCTTCTGGGCGAATTTCCAATTCACCATCCGGGAGTGCCGAAAATTCAAGATTTTTTAATTTCATTTCAAAGGTTTCTTTTTCAATAAAGTAAGTAAATCTACTAAAACTTCTATTTCTTTTCGCTTATAACTTCTATGTCGAAGCTTGTAATAGAAAGTATTTTGAGTTAGCCCGGTTCTTTCTAAAAATGTCAATCGCAGCATCTCTTTATTCCCATCGTTTTGAAGTTTATAATGAGTGATAAACTTTAAAATGATTATTTTTTCTTCTTTTGTTGCTTTCATTTAGTTTTTTATTACTAATTTGGTATGACAAAACTAATATATAGTTTTCATTTATACAAACTATATTATGGTTTTTTTTCAAATAAATTATAGGAAAATGTATAATATTGCGAATATCAGAAAGTTGGCTGAGGCTAAAAAACTAAAGATTAAGGATGTTTATGAATATGCCGGAATTACTGATATGGGGCTGAGAAAGTCAATAGAAAATCAAAATATGAGCCTTAAAACGTTAGATAAACTAGCTGAATTATTTAATGTTAGCATATCTGAACTAATTGCAGATTCGAGGCATAACGCATCAAAAGAAGAGATTAAAACAGGAAATGATATTGACATTTATAGAAAATTAATTTCGACTCAGGAGGAGTTGATAAGGAAGCAAGAAAAACTATATTATAATTTAGAAAAACAAAAACAAGATTTGGAAAAACAAGTCGAGAATTTAAAAAATGAAGTTGAATTTTCCCGTAGAAATTCTATGGTGGCTTCCTCACTGGTGGAATTGAAGAAAAAATAGAGAAAATAACTGCGGCAGTATTGCGGCAGTACTTAGTAATTAGTTCTAAAATAGTGCTTTCTTTTGTATTAAAACACAACGTTTTAAATACTTTACATATTGCAAAATGAGTCCCTCTCTCTCCGCAAATCAAAAATCAGTAAAAGCCCTTAAAATCAATGATTTACGGGCTTTTTCGTTTTTGAATATATCCAAAATATTCAAAAAATATCAATCTTTAGGTGTCCAATTCGGGTACCCAAAGAATCTAAAGAGCCCCGGGTAACCGAATTTGCATCAAACTCACTTGTAATCAAGCAGTTCAAAGATTGAACATCTTGTGTACTAAACAAAGAACAAGTATTTTTGAACAATTCTAAAGGTTACCACAATGAATGCAAAACTTTCCATTCTCTTTTACGCAAAGAGAGCAAAAACAACAACCGATGGTTTAGTTTCTATTTACATCAGAGTTATTGTTGATGGTGAAAGAATCGAATTGAGCACCAAACGTTTTACAGTTCCTGAAAAATGGTACATAGAAGGCAGCTGTATGAAAGGGACTAGTGCAGAGACAAGAGCTATCAATTCTTATTTGGATACTCTAAAAGCTAAAGTTTATGATTACCAGCAGCAACTAATTTGGGAAGATGAACCGGTAAATGTAGAAAACATGCGAAACAAAATTTTGGGAATTGAAAAGCGAAGCCACATGCTTGTTGGAATTTTTCAACAGCATAATAATGAAATCAAAGCCTTAATTGAAAAGAGTATGCACCGGCAACTCATGTCCGTTACGAAACCTCTTTAAAGCACACTGCCAACTTTTTAAAATGGAAATACAAGATTTCTGATATAGATATCAGTAAGATCGATCATGCATTTATAACGAGTTACGAATTCTACCTGAAGACGGTTTGCAACTGTTGTCAGCATACAACTTCAAAGTATATCAAAAACTTTGGCAAGATCATCCGGATTTGCATAGATAGTGTCAGAAAGAAAACTCGGTGTTTGATTAGAAAACGTCAAGGTCAAGGCACACGAAGCTGCGAAAACACGAAGTCCCGCCAAGTCGGATGAGTAGTTTTTTGCTGCGAGTACAACTTATAAATGTACGTTTTCTTGCAAACACTATGTAGTTAGATGAGCGTCTGTACGTTGCTGAAAACCAATGGACTCCGACTTGTTTATGAATTTTCATAACCGATCAATGTTAATTATACTTAAAATACAATTTACGTTCTTTAATTGATTTTCAAAGACTTTAATTAAATAATTGTATAAAATTGATTTGTGATTGGCGCTAATTTCATATATTTTTCATACATTGAAATGAACAAATATCTGTCATGTTGCATTATATAATTATTAATCAAAAATTATAATTAACGCAATTGATTTATTTTTTTATTTTTTATAATATTAGTTTAATCTATTAAAATTTATTGTTATGAATGAACTCATAAAAACGAGAATTTTTCAAATTCTACTCTTATCATTCGCATTATTTCTGACAAATTGCGTGTCGGATGAATATGATACATCAGATGGGGTAAATACTGAAATGACAATAGGTGGCGATTCCTTATCGGTTCCTATAGGTAAAACCAAACCAATTATTTTGGGCGATATGATTGACAGTTTGGGTGTTGATATTATAAAAAAATCAGAGAACGGAACTTATTCACTTCGGGTAAACGATTCAATTGATGTTGAAATAAGCGCAATCAATCCGGTTAATGTTTCAGTATCGCCCATCACAATCCCTGGAATAAACACCAACGTTGCGGATATAATATTTCCCGTGATTCAATTTGATCCTGTTAATTTAAATTCGACAATTAATGTTCCGGTAGCCAATACCGATAATCTGGATTTGCCGGGCGTAAATTCCTCAAAGAATATAAGTATAGTTATTACGGCGCCTGCAGGTATTAAAGGCTTGAACATATCCAATTCGTCGATGAGATCAAAATCTGCCGAAATCACTTTTGGACCCTATGAAGCTGAATGGAATAGTTCTGTGAGCCAGGATATTAATTTTACTTTCGATAATGTTTTAAAGAAAATAAATAAAATCTATTTTAAAAGCAGTAAAGTAACAGTAACTTTTGATAAATCGGAAATTAATGCGGTGGGTTTTACTTCTCATAAAGATACCATTAAAAGTTTCAGGATTGATTATCCATCTACTTTTAAACTGACAAATAATGTTGGTACCGGTACCAGCATTGAGGGAAGTTCATTTATTATTGAAGATTCGCCACTGGAAGGATCTTCAGATATTTTCACTTACTCTTTTGTGGTTGAGAGCCTTGATATGTCAAACGTACCACAAAACGGAAGTCTAAACTACAATGCCACCGTACCCTACAGTGTAAAATATAATTTAATTGGACAGGCGGATGAAAATTCAAGTGTTGTAGGGAAAACAGTTGGCATTCAATTGAATATATCGGCAACACCGCTTTTGGATGATTTGGATATGGTTACAAATCCAATCGTTTTAAGTCCTTCCACCGGAAATAGCGCTATTAATGAAGTGGTAAATAATTTGCCTTTAGAGGTAGATGAAATCAGTTCTTTAAATTTTGAAGACGGAGCCGCCTTACAATTAAAAATAGATGATCCGGGAATCTCGCCTTTTAGTTTTACCGATGGAACCTGCACCGTTAATTTACCGAATGTGTTTATGTTCAAACCATTTGCCGGTTTAAATACAACCACCAATGTGCTTACAATTCCTTATTCCGAACTATTTCAAACAAAAAATATCGGAATCGCGGGCGTCAAACTCAATAAAAAAGTTGTAGATCAGTCAATCACAATCAACGATGCTATCAATTACAGCATGAATAACTTAACGGTTGGAGGTTCGACTACTAAACTAAGTACAACCCAATCTTTAGGAACAAAAAACCTGAATGTTCGTGCTTCGACAAGTGATTTAACTGTCAGCGATGCAAACATAACCACCAATAGAATTCAAATCGACATTCCAAGTCAGGACGCTGATATTAATATAAATGAATTAGTTTCGACCGATGTAGAAAAAATATATACCATTGGTTTAAAAACTCCTGTGCAAATTACGCTGAAGATTGATGTAAAGAACCTGCCATCTTCTATCGATTCGATATTCTTCCAGAACTATACTATAAAATTGCCTGCTGCCATGAAGTTTAAAACGGGCGATGTAAATATGAATAACGAAGTGATTTTAAACCGTGGATTTGAAGTTAGTGAGGGATTTACAAAGATACTTACTTTAGAATCGTTTGATTTCGGTTCGAATGGAATTGCGTTAACAAACGGATATTTTGTGTTGAATGAAACTGTGAATCTGAAAGGAGGAGCTTATATTAAAAGTTCATCAATAAATTCCAACGAACTTTCTACGGTTACTATTAACCCTAAAATTACAATCGGATCAATGCCGATTTCCGTAATTGAAGGACAGGTTTCCACTGCCATAGATCCGATAAGCGAAAGCATCGAATTAGATATGCCTGAGATGTTGAAAAACGGCGACAATAACCTGGATATACAAAACCCTGTTATTACGCTCGAAATCGGTAATACAATGGGAATTCCTATAAGCTTGAATTTGAACTTAATTCCAAAGCGTAAAGGAGTCGCTATTCCGAACGCCTCAATATCAACCACCATATCGGTTGCTGCGGCTACGAATTTAGGCGCTTACACCTGGAGTAAATTTTGGCTGGCTAAAACAAATGAAGGTGTTACAGCAGGATTTACGCCGGTTATTATACCCGAATTATCTAATTTGCTTAAAACCATTCCGGATGAAATAGAAATTAAGGCAACGGCTGTAATTACCGGAACAAGGCATAAAGTAGATTTATATTCAGCTAAAAATGCATTAAATGTGAAATATTCCGTAAATGTACCCTTGGATTTTGGCGAAGAGTTCAGAATACAATATCGTGATACAATTTCTGATTTAAAAAAAGATTTAGAGGATTACGTTGAATATGTAAACGAAATTAATATAGTTGCAATAGTTAAAAATGAAATACCCATGGATTTAACGCTAACAATGTTTCCGCTGGATGAATCAAATAATGTTATTTCGGGCATCGCTTTAAATACCGAAGACCAAATTATAAAGTCTTGTAATATTGATGGAAGCGCTCAAACCAGTATTATCACTTTGGGAATCAAAGAAACTGAAACAGGTGCGCTTGACAGGTTAAACGCTTTTGATTTTACAGTCAATGCCAGCAAAAACAGTACAGTTGCCGGAATACCTTTAAAATCGGATCAAACGGTTGAAATTGAATTAAGGGTTAAAATTCCGGGTGGAATCACTGTTGATCCGGGAAAATAAAACTAAAATATTATACATTAAAATACGAACTATATAAATTTAAAGATTTATGAAAAGAGTAATTTTCTCGGTAACTATACTATTAGTTTCGCTGATTAATATATATGCTCAGGAGAACGTACGTTCACTCTATTTCCTCAATGAATGGAGTCAGCGCCATACCTTGAATGCTGCGTTTGCACCGGAATACGGTTATTTTACATTGCCAGTATTAGGTGGAGTTGAAATAAGTATAAATTCTAATTCAGGCCTATCTACATTTCTTTATGAATCAACTGATATTAACAATACCAAACCCATATTGTTTTTAAATAAAAATGTAGATGCCAATACATTTTTAAACAAGTTGGATCCAACCACTTATATCAATCAGGGATTAAATTTAAGTTTATTTTCGTTAGGTTTTTATAAGTCAAAAAGCAGTTTCTGGTCATTTGATCTTGCTTTAAGAGAAAAACTTAATATGAATCTACCCAAAGATCTTTTCAGACTTATAAAAATAGGCATGACGGGTTCGGTAAACTATTTTGATCTGAAAGGACTGGAAGTTGAACAAACAAATTATGCGCAGGCTTCGTTAGGATATTCAAGGGATATCAATTCTAAAATCAGGGTTGGGTTGAATGCAAAGCTGTTATTTGGTTTATCTTCGGAAAGAATAAATTATAGTCAATTCGATGTTAACCTGGATCAGGATGAATTTAAAGTTCAGGCAACCGGTCAATCGCAGGTTATGTCGAACCTACTGACCTTTGAAAAAGATGCCGATAATTATTATGATTTCACTCAGCCAACTATTTCTGCTTCGACTTTTAAACCCGCCGGTTTTGGACTGGCAGCCGATTTGGGCGTAACGTATAAGCCGATTTCAAAATTAACTTTAGCCGCTGGAGTAAATGATTTGGGTTACATAAAATGGAACGCCAGTTCTACACAGTCAGGAACTGCAGCCAGTAACTTTACATTCGCCGGTTTCAGTGAAGTAAACAGCGATAGTATTTCGGATCAGTTGGATCAATTAGAGGAAGATGCAAAGAAACTTATCAAGTTCAGAGAAACGACAACTGTTGATGATTTCGTCGATAAGATACCATACAATATAAATGTTTCGGCCGAATACAGTATTTTCAATAACGAAAATCATGATATTTTGGTAGGCGTACTTTATCGCAACTCGAAATATACTTCACAAGTCAGAAATGATGTAGTAGCTTCGATTACATTAAAGCCGCTGTCCTGGTTCACATTATCGGGAACTGCTGAGGTTACGAACGAGAACTTCAACCGATATGGTGTAGGATTAAACCTGTCGCCAAGCTGGATTAATTTGTTTATCGCAGCCGATTATCTTGTTCCTAAAGTTAACAAACAGTACATTCCTATCGAAGATGCCAATTTAAATATTGCTTTTGGTGGAAGTATAGGTTTGGGAAAGGGAAAAGATTCGGACAAGGATAGAGTGTCGGACCGAAAAGACTTATGTCCTGATACGCCAATAGGAGTAAAAGTAGATAAAAAAGGTTGTCCGATTGATTCGGACGCTGATGGCGTGCCCGATTATTTGGATAAATGTCCTGATACACCTGCCGAATCAATTGGAAAAGTTGATGCCAATGGTTGTCCGCTCGATTCAGATCAGGATGGCATAGCCGATTATCTGGATCAGTGTGCTGATTCTCCGGCAGTTGCAAAAGGTTTTGTGGATGAAAAAGGATGCCCGGTAGATAATGACAAGGATGGCGTTTTCGATTATGCCGATAAATGTCCGTCAACTCCCGAAAGTGTAATTGTTGATGCCAATGGATGTCCCGTAGATACCGATGGCGATGGCGTGGCTGATTATCTTGATTTATGCGCCGATACGCCTGCTGCAGCAAAAGGAATGGTGGATGCCAATGGATGTCCGCTCGATACTGACGGTGATGGCGTTGTAGATTATCTTGACTTGTGCAACAATACGCCTGCCGAATACCGTGCGTTTGTTGATAAAAACGGATGTCCGTTGGATACCGATAACGATGGAGTAGCTGATTACATGGATAAATGTGCAAACACACCGGTTGAAGCGCTCGGGATGGTTGACGAGAACGGTTGTCCGCGCGATACGGATGGCGATGGAGTATTCGACTATTTAGACTATTGTCCTAAAATTGCCGGAGTCGCCTCAAATCATGGCTGTCCTGAGTTACAAAAAGAAATCAGAATCTTATTCCAAAAAGCTTTGCAGGGGATTCAGTTTGAATCCGGCAAGGATGTAATCAAGAAAACTTCATTTACCATTTTGGATCAAATTGCACAAACTTTAATTGCAAATCCAACTTATTTAATTGAAGTGCAAGGTCATACCGATAATGTCGGGAAGGCGGAGATGAACCAGCGATTGTCGGAAAAACGTGCATATTCAGTTCGAAATTATTTGATATTGAAAGGGGTAGACGAAAAACGCATTACTGCCAAAGGCTTCGGCGATACCAAACCGGTTGCAAGTAACAAAACAGCTCAGGGAAGAGCTAAAAATCGTCGCGTTGAGTTTGTTGTAACGTTTGAAGAAACAAAATATGAATAGAAGGTTTCTTGTCAATAATAAAGGGAGTTGAGCAATCAACTCCCTTTTTATTGTAAAATAATATCGAAAAATGATGGTTTTTTGCTTGTATTTTAATACTTTTGCGCACCGAAACGAAATCAGACATAACAACATATATTTTTAACAAATATGTTTGTTAATTATTAAACAGAAATTTATATAATCATGGGAAGAGCGTTTGAGTATAGAAAAGCGACAAAGTTAAAACGTTGGGGCAATATGGCTCGTGTTTTCACAAAATTAGGCAAACAAATTACTATTGCTGCACGTGAAGGTGGTCCCGATCCTGATACAAACCCGCGTTTAAGGGTGTTGATTCAACAATCGAAAAAGGAGAACATGCCTAAAGAAAATGTTGAACGCGCCATAAAGAAAGCCACTTCGAAAGATGAGGCGGATTACAAGGAAATGGTTTACGAAGGTTATGGTCCGAACGGGATAGCCATAGTGGTCGAAACGGCAACAGATAATCCGACCCGCACTGTGGCGAATATTCGTAGCTATTTTAATCGTTATAATGGTTCTTTGGGCACAACCGGTTCGCTTCAGTTCCTTTTCGATCATAAATGTGTCTTTAAAGTTGCTCCCAAAGCCGATGTTTCGATCGAAGATATGGAATTGGAATTAATCGATTTCGGAGTGGATGAATTGGTAGAGGATGAGGGTACAATTATTTTGTATGGTGAGTTCCAGTCTTATTCATCGATACAGAAATACCTCGAAGAAAATGATTTTGAAATTTTCAGCGCGGAATTTGAACGTATTCCGAATGATATGAAAGAACTGAACGAAGAACAAAAAGCTCAGGTCCTGAAGTTAATTGAGAAAATAGAAGAAGATGAAGATGTTCAGAATGTCTTTCATAATATGATTGAATAGTGCAAAAAAAAACGTGGCATTAGCCACGTTTTTTTATTGCACTATATTTCGTTTCGTTTCCTTTCATTTTTGGCGTTTTGGCGTTTTGTTTTTTCATCCTTTTTCTGTTGCTTTTCGAGTAGTTTGGCTTCTTTTGCAAGCTTCTTGTTTTTTTTATGTTCTTCAAGAACGATTTTCAGGTATTCGATATAGGGATCGACGTATCTTTTTCGTTTTGTCTCGAGCAGGTCAGCCATAGTAACCATGATACCGGTTTCGTACACCGAACCGAAATCATGATCGATAATGCTGCCAAACATGCGCATTGTTCCGGTTAACCCGATATAGGCATTGAACATGGGCGGAATAGTTTCGCCTTCCTTTCTTATAGCCTTTTGAAGCGCCTTAAAATCATCAGCCGAATCTTTAGTTCCAAAAATTTCCTGAGCAAGCATCTTACTGTTTTTACTGACTTCAATAGGGTTTTTGGGTACAATTAATTTATCACGATCGGGGAAATAACGGAACATATACTCATAAATCAGTTCACGGGCTGTCTGGGGATAGTTATTGTAAATAGTAACCTTGCCGATAAAATACCGGGCGTTTTTGATTGAATGTATTAATGCGCCAAGCCCATCCCATAAATTATCCAAAGCAAACAGACTTTTGGTACCCATTTTTGAAGTCTGGTAGTCGGGTTGTACAAATGCGCGACCCAATTCAATGGTATAAGGCATAAAATCGGAAATGAATTTTTTGCTGAATCGGAATAAATGCGACATTACAAATTTGGGTTGACCTGTTTCATCCAACTTTACATCGTAACCGGGTAAATATCTGTAACCGCCAATAATTTCTTCTTCCTGAGGATCCCACACGATAAGTTGTTGATATGGTTTCTCCATGTAATCGTACATGTCGGTATCAATTTCCTCACCGGTACCGCCACCGCCCGAACGAAAGGCTAATTCACGTAACCGGCCAATTTCAAGCATTGTATTGGGTGAATTGTGAGCATTTACGATGTAAATCTCATTGTGTGCTTTGTTAGTTGGCCGTAAAAACCTTTCTTTTGTAAGCTCTTGCTTTATTAATTTTCGGTCAATCGGGGCAATGATTTGCTTCATTATTTGTTAAGAGAATGTTTTATCTTTTTAGAATCCAAACGCAAAAGTAATGTTTTTTTTGATGAAACAGGATATTCTTCTGTATTAAATTCTTGTGTCTTTTTGCTTTTTATACCACAAAATATTCAAATTCTCATAAAATTGCTCACTTAACTTTCAATTGTGTAATAATTATTGTAGAGGCATTAGAATATTGGATTATATGTTAAATATATCCGATTAATTTTTTATTCCATTATCAATTTTTTACTTTTTAAAACAATTTATACCCATCCGATTTAAAAAAAATATACGACCTTTGTATTTCAATATATAAATAAAATCCGATTTGTTATGAAAAAAACAGTTTCATTGTTCTTGTTTATAATGCTTGTTATGAATAATATCCAGGCAAAACAAAAAATTGATTATACTGCCTGGGCGGTAAAAATTGCAGATTCGGAAATGAAACATAATCCGGAACTTTGGATGGCTGATTTTGTGAAAACCCCCAAATGGGATTATACGCAGGGTCTGGTTGCCAAAGCCATGATGCAAGTCTACGACAAAACAAACGATAAACGCTATTACGATTATGTAAAAGCCTTTGCCGATTTTTTTATCAATGAAAATGGTGAGATACTCACTTACAAAGTGAGCGATTATAATATCGACAGGCTCAATGGAGGTAATTTTTTGTTCGAAATGTATAACCATACCAAGGATCAAAAATACTTAGAGGCAATCAAATTATTACGTGAGCAATTATTGACTCAACCTCGTGTTTCGGAAGGCGCTTTCTGGCACAAAAAAATATATCCTCACCAGGTTTGGTTGGATGGATTATACATGGGTTCACCGTTTTATGCCAGGTTTGGCGCTTTTTTTGACCAACCGCAAATTTTTGACGATGTTGTAAAGCAGTTTATAGTAACCGACAAACATACCTTAGACCCGAAAACAGGATTAAATTATCATGGATGGGACGAAAGCCGTACACAAAAGTGGGCAAATCCTATTACAGGGCAATCGCCTAATTTCTGGAGCAGAAGCATAGGCTGGTACATGATGGCAATAGTTGATGTGCTTGATTATTTACCTGTTACTCATAAAGATCGTCCTGAGTTGATTCGTATTTTAAACAGGTTGTCTGTTTCTTTGATAAAATATCAGGATAGAAAAACCGGAATGTGGTATCAGGTAACAAACTTGCCCAAGCGACAGGGAAACTACCTTGAATCGACCGGAACAGCCATGTTTTCGTATGCAATGGCTAAAGGCGTGCATAAGGGATATTTACCGGACAAGTTTTTGAAAAAAGCCGAAAAAGCCTTTGCAGGCATGGTGAAGTACAGTACGCAGGAAAATGCCGATGGTACAATTTCTATCACTCGCGCTTGCAGTGTTGCGGGTCTTGGAGGAAACCCTTACCGCGATGGTTCTTTCCGGTACTATATCAGCGAACCTGTTCGCAACGATGACCCCAAGGTGATTGGACCCTTTATCATGGCAGCGCTCGAGTTGGCTGAAAGATGATTAAATAAATGATTATCCGCAATATGTACCAATTTGTAACTATTCAGCACCCTAATAAATTTGATAATAATTAG
>DIFH01000149.1:0-7746 GCA_002427615.1 Paludibacter sp. UBA5753 | reverse complement strand
AATCAAAAGGTTATAAAAATAAAAGGCGCTGAGTAGTTACTGAAATAGGCATTAAAGCCGATAACCATAAAAAAAATAAAAATTATTTCATTCAATATCAAAATAGTACAATCTTATGAAAAGGACATTATTAGTACTTTCTTTAATTATTCTTGCGCTGTTTGGAGCAGTTCAAGCGGAAGAAAAAGTTCAAATCAAAAACATGCTTGAATATACCGGGCGATATACTTTTCCGGAAAACAACATTGCCGGGAGCCTTACGGTTGAACAGAATAACAACCTACTGAAAATTGTATCTACCATCGGTTCTGCCGACTTAAAATTCATTGGCAATGAAAGCTTTGAAATTCCTGAATACGGAGGAAATGTAATATTTGTAAAAGACGTGAAAAATCAAAAAGTGGTAGGAATCAAGGTGTCCATTCCAATGGGCAATATTGATTTGGAAGGAGTAAAAGATGAAATAAAAGAAAAAATAAAAGAACTCAAATGAAAAAAATACTATTTACTATAAATTTATTGGCGCTTTGTATCGGTATATTTGCCCAATCAACCGTAAGAGGGTATATTTACGAAGACCTCAACAAGAATGGAAAAAGAGATGGACGGGAAAAGGGTATTGTTGATGTAGCGGTATCCAATGGCAAAGAGGTAGTGCTCACCGATTCCAAAGGAGCTTATCAGTTACCGATAGGCAGGGATAATATTGTTTTTGTAGTAAAACCTGCAGGATACATATTTCCTTTGAATGAAAATAACCTGCCCGAATTTTATTATATTCACAAACCGGATGGTTCCCCCGATTTGTTCTACAAAGGAGTGGCAGCTACAGCTAAACTTCCAAAGTCGGTAGATTTCGCATTGAACAAATCCGCTGAGAATGACGAATTTACAGCGCTTATATTTGGCGATCCGCAACCTTATGTCAACGAACAGATTGAATTTTTCAGAAAGGCGATTGTTGAAGACCTAAAGCTAAATGGGAAACAAAACGCTCAGTTCGGTATCTCGCTGGGCGATTTAGTGGGTGATGATTTAAACTTACATTTGCCTTATAAACAGACGATAAGTCAAATTCAATTACCCTGGTATAATGTAATGGGTAATCACGACATGAACTACGATGTGCGTAAGGACTCGCTTTCGGATGAAGCTTTTGAAGCTCATTTTGGACCTAACAATTATGCCTTCAATTATGCTAAAGTGCATTTTATAGCGCTCGACGATATTTTATATCCCGATCCTCGCGACGGAAAAGGATATTGGGGCGGTTTCAAACAAGAACAATTGGATTTTCTGAAAAATGATTTGCAATTTGTCGATAACGACAAGCTGATTGTAATTGCTTTACATATTCCTTTGAATGACAAGGAAGGTGGTGAAGAGGCTTTTCGTCAGGAAGACCGCCGTCGGCTATACGATTTATTGAAAAATTACCCGCAGGTATTGGTGTTGTCGGCGCATACGCATATACAGTATCAGGCTTTTACAGGTAAAAATGAAGGTTTGGAAAGAGAAAAACCGATTCACGAATACAATGTAGGTACTACTTGCGGCGATTGGTATTCGGGCGTTTTTAATGAAAAAGGTTTACCCGTAACCACCATGCGCGATGGTACGCCACAGGGTTATGCTTTCCTCAAAGTAAAAGGCAATCAGTACGTTTTGGATTATAAAGTAGCCGGAATGCCCGAAAACTACAAAATGTCAATCTATCATGCGAAAAAAGCCCCCTATAAAACGCCAAGCAGCACCTACAGCGTGTATGCCAATATATTTATGGCCTCGCCCGACGATGTAGTGGACTATAAAATTGACAATGGAAAGTGGAGTAAAATGACCTGCGTAAACGAAGTTGACCCGGCTTACTCGCGCTATGTTCAGGATTGGGATTATTTAGAAACGCTTGTTCCGGGTCGTCGACCTTCCGAACCTATAAATAGTCTGCACCTTTGGAAAGCTAAATTACTGGTTAATCTTCCTGTCGGCGAACACCAAATAGAGGTCAGAACAACCGATAGGTATGGTCGAACCTTTTCACAAACAAGCGTTTATCGAATCGAAGAAGATCCCACGTTGAAGTTGATTGCGCGATAAATATCTATTGAAAAAGAGAATGAGGAAGGGTTAAAAGCAGTAAAGCTAAATGTTTCTATTTGAAACTCAAATGATTTTTGTGCTTATAAAATTACCAATCCGTTATTTTTAAAATCAAAATACAATCTAAGTTCATCAGCTAAATAGATGAGCTAAATCCGCATTCCGGTTTATTTACCCAAAACGCTATTGAGCTTATTCTTCCCGATAAATGAAACATGACAATAATATATGTTACACTCAACTTAATAAAATTGAAACCTCATAGAAATACTCCTTTCATACTTTTGCACTCAAATTATTAAGGTTGTGCCAATGAAACGATATTTACTTTTTATTTCTTTTTTATTAGTCGGGTTCTTTGTTTTTGGGGTGAATATTGAAGGCGTTGTGCGAGATGCTCAAACCGGCGAACCGCTGATAGGAGCAAGTGTATTTGTAAAAGGAAATAAATCCGTTGGCACTACTTCGGGACTTGATGGAGGTTTTATACTGAAAAATGTGGATGCAGGTAAAATTAACCTTGTTTGCAGCTATATCAGTTATCAAACAATGGAAAAGGAAATGGATATTCCTGTTACCGGATTGCAGAAAATATTTTTAAACCTTGTTTCGTACGAAACCGAACTTCGGGATGTCGTTGTAACAGCATCCAACAAGACTACCGATATTGGCGTGCGCGCCATCGAACGTTTATCGTCCAATGTAGTGAATATAGTGGGAGCGAAGAGTATCGAAATTTCACCTGATTTAACGGTGGCGAATGTGCTTAGCCGTGTTTCGGGTGTAACCATGGAACGCAACAGTTCGGGCGAAGCTGAATATGCCATTTTGCGCGGTATGGATAAACGTTATAATATTACCTTGGTAAATGGCGTAAAAATTTCAAGCCCTAACAACAAACAACGCTTCGTTCCACTCAATATTTTTCCCAGCGAATTGCTCGACCGTCTCGAAGTAAGCAAGACGCGCAGCGCCGAAATGGAAGGCGATGCCACCGGTGGCGCTGTGAATATGGTAATGAAAGATGCGCCTCACCGTTTTACGTTTACAGCCAATGCATCAGTAGGTTATAATACTATGTTTTTCGACCGCAAATTTACTTCGTTCGATAAAAGCAAAGTAATACAAACAGCTCCTTACGAACAATATGGCAACACATACGCTGCAACCATGGCCGATTTCAACAACGCCATGAATGCACCGGAAAACCTTCAGCCCAAGCCCAACATGGTTGCGGGAATTTCGGTGGGTAACAGGCTGTTGAATAAAAAACTCGGTTTTATTGTGGCTGCCAATTATCAAAACCTGTACAAAGGCACCAACTCTAATTATTTTGAGGATGAAATGGTGCAAACTGAAAGTACCCTGCGCTTGACCTCCATCAAAGAACGTATCTATTCTGAAAACCAGGTTCAATATGGCATTCATGCAAAACTTGATTATGTTTTTTCGTCCCGTCATAAATTGGAATGGTATAATTTCTTGGTAGCCAATAATAATACACAGGTTCGACAATCCAATTCCACCAATTTTAAACTTTTTTATGAACCCGAAAAAGGAAATCTGGATTTGGCAAATCAAACCCGTATGCGAACCATTAACCAGCAGATTTTTGCCTCAACGCTTCAGGGTGAACATACTTTGACTGAGCAGTTATTGGTCAATTGGTCGGCAATTTATTCTGAAGCGGGCTTACAACGCCCCGACCAGATTTATGTGAACTTAGATAACCTTCGTCAGAATTATGTCGACAACATTAATATTGATGGCGATGGTTCTGAACGACGTTGGGAACACAACTCCGATCAGGATATTTCGGCGATTGCCAGTATAAAATACAGCTTGCCAATCGAAAAAGGCAAGTTGAAACTTCAGGCGGGAGGGCTTTTTCGGAGTAAAAACCGGGATAATTTCTATGTAAAATACACGCTCAAACCTGTTGATACCAACCAGCGTTTTGAAACCATCGACCAGATAAAATGGACGGTATATACACCCAAAGGGAGTGTCGGTCCTTTAACGTACAGCGCTACCGAACTAATTGGAGCAGGATATTTACAAGGCCGTTACGAATTAAAGGGTCTGGAAGCCATTGCCGGAGTTCGTGCCGAACACACCAATCAAGGTTATCACATGGTTTATCCTAATGCAGGCGAATCGCCCGATGGGAGTCAGATTTATACCGATATCTTACCAAATATACAGTTAAAATATTCGCCGGATGATAAAATAAACTGGCGCGCAAGTTATTACCGGTCGGTAAATCGTCCCGGTTATTTCGAAATTGTACCCTATCAGGCACAGGAGGAAGAATATACCGAATATGGCAATAAAAATCTGAAACGTACCACGATAGAGAATGTGGATGTCCGTTGGGAATATTTTCCAAAAGTAATGGATCAGTTGTTGATCGGTGCATTTTTCAAAAGCATAAATTCGCCCATTGAGTTTGCCTATTTTTCGGTCAACCAACGCCAATCGGGTTATGGACTGCAGAATCTGGGTAATGCACAGAACTTCGGAATGGAAGTGGATATAATCAAATATATTCGTATGTTGGGAGTGAAAGCCAATTACACTTACACACATTCGGCCATAACCACTTCCAAAGTATATTACGGCAAGGACGAGAATGGAAATACAAAAACCCTTTCTGTCGACCAAACTCGTCCGTTGGCAGGTCAGGCGGCTCACGTTGCCAACGTGTCGTTACTTATCAAAGATGTAAATCATGGGTGGGATGGGCAGCTTTCGGCTTCGTACACCGGCGATAAAATTGTAATTGCCTCCCGTTTTCTCGATTCCGATTATTGGGAAAAAGCTTCGGTTCAACTGGATGCTTCGATAGAAAAGAAATTTACGAACGGTTTATCTGTTTTTGCAAAAGCAAATAATTTGTTGAACACACCTAATATTCAATTTATTAAAACGCATAATACCTATAACGATCAATTCCCCCTACAATCGCCCGAAAATGGTGAAACGCTTATTCGTGAAGAATATTTCAAACAATCGTTTTTGATTGGAATAAGATATAAACTGTAGGAATCGCCCCTAATAGCGGTTGATAATAATGTTTCTGAATGAGTGAAATCTGGATTTAACGCTTACTTTTTAAAGTCGTAGTTGACAATACAATACAATACAAAATTAATAATTCCCATTCTGAGGAATATTAAGAAATACAAATCAATCAATAATAAAAATGAAAATGAAAAAACTGAATTTGCTTTTTGCTGCTTTGATTACGTTGGCGGCGTTCTCATCATGTGATTCTTCAGAAGAAAATCCGGGTAAAGAATATCCCGAAGGTTCTATCGTTTGGAGAAAAGATACTACTGTTACCCTTACAAATCACTTTATTGTTCCTGTCGGTACTTCGCTTTACGTGGAGGAAGGAGTAACCGTGGTAATGAACGACACAGTGGTGCGTCCCGAAATTATCATTCTGGGTAACTTGTATTGTTACGGAACTGCTGCAAACCCCATCACTTTTACGGTGGCCGAGCCTTACCGCAATGAATCGAAACGTTTCGGTCGCTATTGGGGTGGAATTATTTGTGGTTACGATTCGGAAGAAGTGCTTTTGAATTATGTAACCATCGAATATGGTGGCGCACAAACAACCGAACAATCGGCTTCGTTCCAAAATCAATTGTTTAAAACCGAGACAGGCGAAGGTGTTCCGGCTTTCCATTTTTGTAATACAGCAGGAAAATTTGTAATTCAAAACTGTACTTTTCACAATAATGCTGAAGACCAAATTTATATAACCGGAGGAAAATCGATTGTAAATAATAATAAGTTTATCTCAAGCGGATTTGATGGAGGGGAAGCTATTAATTATAAATCGGGTTGTTTGGCCGATATTGCATACAATTTGATTTACGATGCCAACTCAAACGGATTCAAACTTTCGAACAGCGGTGCGCTTGATCCTCAGGCACATCTTTTTGTTTATAACAATTCAATAATAAATTCAGGATGGCGTCGCCCGAAAGTGAAAGGTGGTTCTATCTGGTTGGAAACGAATGTATACGCCGAACTTTATAACAATATGATTTACGATTGTCGTTGGGCTTGTAAACGTGATGCTTCGAATGTGGAAGACAGTCGCTCGGTGATTACGCCGAACTATTATTTTGCTTCTACTACAACCGGAGTAACTCAATATCAGGTTGATGAATCGAAAGGTCAGCTTATAGGCGCCAATGATAAAGTGAGCGCTTCGGCAGGCGATAAAAATCCGAATTTTGTAAATTACACTATTCAAAGTACGATCGATATCAATGCCGGAACAACTAAAAGCGGGAATATTCCCCAAACGTATAACTCAGCGTGGGATTTTCATTTAAATGCAAGCTCACCGGCTTTAACAGGAGGGAAAACCGACTTTACCCGTCATTTTGCAACTGCCGGAATTACTATCGACGGAGTTGAATATAAATCTCCCGCACCTGCTGCTTATTTTGGCGCTTTTGGAGCCAAATAAACATTTTTATACATAATTGGTTACAATAGGGAGATGAAAATTCTCTCTATTGTTTTATAATATTATATTAAAATGAATACAAAACTTTTTCAAATAACACTCTTCTTTTTTACAGCCTTCACGCTGTTTTCATGTGGTTCAAAAGAAGGTATAAGCGCCAAAGGGTTAGATATTTCGGATTATAATTTTATCATTGCCAACGATTTGGGACGAAACGGTTATTATGACCAAAAACCCATTGCAACTGCTATGGGACAATGGGCGGACTCTGCCGGAATAGAATTTGTGGCAGCAGCAGGCGATATTCATCATTTCAATGGCGTGGCAAGTGTAAACGATCCGTTGTGGATGACAAATTATGAATTGATCTATTCCGATCCTTCGTTGATGCTCGATTGGTACGCCATGCTCGGCAATCACGAATATCGTGGCAATACGCAAGCATGCTTGGATTACAGCAAAGTCAGTCGTCGCTGGATAATGCCCTCGCGTTATTATACCGTGGTAAAAGAAGTGGACGACAACACCACGCTGCGTCTTGTTTTTATTGATACGGCGCCGCTGATTGAAAAATACCGCAATGACAGTCTTGATTATCCCGATGCTTACAAGCAGGACGATAAAGCACAGTTGCATTTTATTGATAGTGTGCTTACCGTATCAAAAGAAACCTGGAATATAGTAATCGGACATCATCCCGTGTATGCTTACACGCTTAAAGATGATAGTGAACGCGCTGATATGCAATCGAAACTTGACCCGATTTTGCGTAAACATAAGGTGGATTTTTATTTCTGCGGACACATTCATAACTTCCAACACATCAAAATGACCAATTCACCGGTTGATTATATTGTAAATAGTTCTGCTTCGCGTTCGCGTCAGGTAGAAAAGATTGAAGGGACTCAGTTTTGCAGCAATTTATCAGGTTTTGCCCTTTGCTCGGTTGATTCCACGAAATTCACTGTCAATCTGATGGATAAAGACGGAAGATCGATTTATAAATATACCCGAAACAAATAAAGAAATATGATTATCCGCAAAAGCGCCTAAAGCTTCAAATAAACTATTGCGGTGCGCTGCACCTTAGATTTTTTGGGTTGTTATGGCTACAAATAGTAACGGTACCCTGTACCTTAAGCAAATAATATAAA
>DIFH01000146.1:77013-95879 GCA_002427615.1 Paludibacter sp. UBA5753 | reverse complement strand
CCTTTCAGGACATCTTTCAATAGAAGCAGAAATTGTAGTGAAAAGAAAATGGTCAGTTATATTCAAAAAACTTACATTTACACCTAAAAAATTACTATAAATTACTATTTATCAGACTTATTATACTTTTTCAGCAGACCTTAATTATATGTCGTCCCTCCGGGACTTTAAGGGTTATTTGTCGTCCTGTTTTACCAATATGCTCGCGCCTACGGCACTTTTTTAAGCTCGTCGAACTTTGATAGTGGTAAAAAAACAAGCATAATTCCGACATACAAAGTCCAGTAGGGACGTGATAGATATAAAACTTTCTAATCTGTTAAAGAAGAATTAAGATTCCGAGTTTGTTTTCTGAATTGTTTGTTCTTTTGTGTTTTTATGTATGTGTTTGTCTCTCCTCTATTATTCCAAGTTTATTAAATGAATAAAATTGGATAGTTCAGGTTCTGAGCGAAACGGAGACTTGGACTGAAAATCAGTTCAGTTTGTAACTGTTTTATATTGAAGTTAAAAGATTCTCTTGTCCGACACAGGAGGAAGGCAGGTTAAAGTTAATAAAGTATCGAGCTGAAAAGCGGGAGTAGGTATTTTATTAAACAGTAAGAGGGCGCCTTTTACAGCGCCCTCTTTGAACATGAATAATATGTTAATATCTTTGTGTACTGATTATACCACCATGAGTTTGATTTGGAAATGTTTTAATAAGCTGGGTTTTACCTTGCTTACTGCTGCTGTATCTTTCCGTTTCAGATTGATTTTCCGTACTGTTGCCAGTCTTTCCATTCGCTCCTGTGCCGGATAGCGTCTTGCAGCCATCTCTGTCCCTGAATAGTTTTTTACTTTACTAAATCTGGCTGATTGTATCCTGTTTTTTACAAAACTGCGGGTTGACAATGTC
The DNA here is from genome assembly GCA_002427615.1 of Paludibacter sp. UBA5753. Classification (GTDB taxonomy): domain Bacteria; phylum Bacteroidota; class Bacteroidia; order Bacteroidales; family Paludibacteraceae; genus Paludibacter. The sequence continues at coordinate 94,981 of DIFH01000146.1, read as the reverse complement.
CTGATTGTATCAGGTTTCAATTTCAAACGATTTCTCATTTAATTTTAAATCCTGTTGCTGCAAAGCAAGTGTTTCAATGGCTCATCCTTTTACGGATTCACTTTAAATCACTCCTTTTCAAAGCGCTCAAATCACCAGTCAATAGAAATTGAAATTCTGCATATATACTTTCATTGTTGAACAACGAAACTATTTTCGGATGAAATTCTGTATGATCTCATTTCGACGTTCAAAGCTTACCGCTACTTGCATAGCTTCGAATCCGCGGATAATGACTTTTTCTTTGCAGATAGGTCATCAACTTAGGATTACCCTGAAAATCATCGCTTCTCTGAGGCTTTTTACGGTTTTGCAAATTTGAATGGAAACCATCCGCCTTTGCTACTCCGGCAACCTTCCTCCTTTCATGCTTGTCAAACCTTCATCCCTTTTTAGGAGGGGTTTCGGCTCTTCGGCTGTTCCGGTATCGGGTTTTTGCATTCAGATTAGCTGATTTCATTAGCTTCATCTTTCCGGTATATTCTTAACACTGCTATCAAGTTTATACCTATACAGCTTTTTTACTCTTGACTTTTTTACTCGGTTGGTATTTTATTACCAAGAAATAAAATTCGTTCAATTATAAACTCATTTATATTAAATACTGTACTGCCGCGACTTTTAATTTTTTTGTACTGTTCGTCCTGGACTGTTCGTCGCACCAATTCAAAACATTGCTGTTTTTCACTTTTGCGACTGGAAACGAATGGAAGTAACGAATTACTTTTTTCTGAATTTCCATCCCGACTACCCGGCTTGCCTGTCCCGAGAGAGACGAGGTTGCGTTTTATTCAAACGCATCATAATTATATTTATAGAGTCTAATTCACAGCGAAATCTGTTTTTGCCAGAGACCGTAAAACTATTAGCATTGCTATGCATCTCATTGCTCACTTGCGTAAACAATATCGGAGATAACTTGTCTTAACAGTCAGTTCGTTCTTTACATAAAACAGAATTGCAGCTTTGAATTTGCATTCGGTATTTAACTATTGACTTTTTTTGATGTATCAGTATTTCAAAGAACGTCTCAACATATCATTTCATGTTTTGAGTCGAAACTCATGTTGCAAATATAACGCATTAGATATATGATTTGCAAGTATTTTAGCCTGTTGTTGTAAACAACTTTTCAACAGGACTTATGAACAGGATAATAATCTGGTTATCATTATATTTTAAGATTGACTGTTGATAATTATTATTCCAGATTGCATTTGTCTGCCATTGATCAATCACCAATATATCCAACATTCCAGTTTCTCCGGCATAATCAATAGCGATACTATAAACATATTGTTCCGCCTTAAATAGTGCAATGCAGAGATGGACGTTTTCTTACAAGCGCCATTTATTCAATCTTATCAAGAATAATAATGACTAAATTATCGCCTAATACTATTATAGTATGCCTGTTAATAAGACTTTAATGTATCATACTTTTCAAAACGCCACCTGTTATTTTTACTGCGCCTTTGGATTTTCATTTTTTCTGTGTGTTTTGAATCGACTGCAAAAATATTAGATTCTCAAGCATTTTCAATTGTTAAAGTTTCGGATAGTAGTGATATTTATGTCATTTTTTTTATCTGATAACACGAAAAATGTAGCATTTAAGGCGCAAAAAAAGTATCTTTGCACAAAAATTAAAAAAAAGATGTTTTCTTCTGCCGTTCAAAAGTTTTTAAAAGAAAAAAACTACCCCGATTTTAATCCAAAAGCTATTTTCTTCGACATGGACGGCGTACTTTTCGACTCCATGAAATATCATGCAACAGCTTGGGTACAAGCATTACAAGAGGTGGAAATTCCTTTTACCCATTATGAAGCTTACATGAACGAAGGTCGCACCGGTCATTCGACGATTGATGGCGTTTTTAACCGTACCTATGGCCGCGATGCTACCGAAGAGGAGAAACAACAGATATATAGATTAAAATCGAAATATTTTGAAGCGCATAGCACAACCCAAAAAATGCCTTTTGCACTTGAATTACTCGAAAAAATAAAAGGTCAGGGATTACAGATTTTTGTAGTAACAGGCTCGGGGCAACCCAGCTTGATTGATAGTTTGCAGTCGTACTTTCCCGGTATTTTCCAAAAGGAAAAAATGGTAACGGCTTTCGATGTAAAAAAAGGAAAACCTTTTCCCGAACCTTATCTGAAAGCTTTGAAAAAATCGGGAGTTAACCCGTGGGAAGCGGTGGTGGTGGAAAATGCTCCTTTGGGTGTCGAAGCAGCAAAGGCAGCCGGACTTTTTACAATAGCTGTTAATACAGGACCATTGGAAAAGGAAGTTTTGACAAACAGCGGAGCGGATGTCGTGCTGGATAATATGGAAGAACTTTTTCTGGAATGGAACAATTTCGTGTCAAGTTGGAGTTGATAAACCATTAAAACGAAAATATCAGATGATGAAATTTAAGGCGCTTTTGGTTTTTCTGCTCATTGCTGTAAGCGTGTTTTCAAGAACAATCGATTCCCTGTTCATACCTCAGATTGAAGGAACCATTCGTGCAAAATATGAATATAATACAAGTATGGATGAGCAGCGTTTTCAGGTACGTAATGCGCGTTTTAGCATAAATGGGAGGTTTAGCCCGATTGTTTCATACAAAGCTGAAATTGATTTGTCGGACGAAGGTGTAACTAAAATGCTCGATGCATATTTACGTTTCCAACCTCTGAAATGGTTTACATTTACGATCGGACAGCAAAAGATTCCGTTTAGTACCGACAACTTACGTTCGCCGCATTTACTGTATTTTGCCAATCGTTCATTTATCGGAAAGCAACTTACCGGTTTACGCGATGTAGGCGCTACCCTGTCGTTTCAAAACAAAAAAGCAATACCTTTTGACATCATAGCAGGCGTTTACAACGGAACCGGCTTATATGATCAGAAAGAATGGAGAAAAACCGAGGAACTCAGTTATGTGATTCGTGGGGTTGTTACGCCTGTCAGAAACCTGAATTTCACCCTGAATCTGAATTCGGTCAGTCCTTACGATTTACGTATGAACATGTACAATGTAGGGAGTTTTTTCGATTGTAACGGACTGCATTTAGAAAGTGAATATTTTTATAAAACCTATACCGGCAGTGTTTTCTCTGCTACCGAAGGTTTTTTTGCGTTTGTTGCTTACAATATTAAAACGCCTAAATTAAAACATATCAATAAGGTAACTCCGTTGATTCGGTATGATATGATGACAGATAACAATAAAGGCAAAGCCTCGGCCGATGGAATATATCAGACTGATGATGTTGCCCGTTCACGTATTACAGGCGGATTGACTTTTAGTCTGGATAAGCCTTTTCTGAATGATATCCGGTTGAATTACGAAAAATATTTCTTTGCCGATGGGATGGTGAACGACCAAAATAAATTGGTAGTTGAATATGTTGTCCGTTTCTGATAAAATGACTTACTTTGTAGGCTCAAACTCATACAATATATCTGCGTAACATGCAAATAATTAAATATCCGCCGAAAGAAAACTGGGCAAATATATTAGCACGGCCTGTTTTCGATAATACAAGTTTATTCGATACAGTGGAAAAGGTATTGAACGATGTTCGTTTGCGTGGGGATAAAGCATTGAAAGAATATACCGAAAAATTCGATAAAGTTCAGCTTGGAGCCCTTGAAGTAACCAAAGAAGAAATTGCCGAAGCCGAGAAAATGATCTCCATTCCATTGAAACAAGCCATCGAAATGGCTCGGCGCAATATATGGAAATTTCATTCCGAACAGCAAAATGATTTACCCGAGATTCAGACTTCGCCCGGGGTGTATTGCTGGCAAAAAGCCATTGCTATACAAAAAATAGGTTTATATGTACCGGGCGGGACGGCTCCGTTGTTTTCAACCGTTTTAATGCTCGGTATCCCCGCCCACATAGCCGAATGTAAAGAAATAATACTTTGCACGCCGCCCAACAAGGAAGGAAAAGTGCATCCGGCCGTACTTTATGCGGCTAAAATTGCCGGTGTGCATCGGATTTTTAAAATTGGCGGCGCCCAGGCGATAGCTGCCATGGCTTACGGAACAGAGACAGTACCCAAAGTATATAAAATTTTCGGACCAGGAAATCAATATGTAACCGCCGCCAAACAACTCGTTTCGTTACGCGATGTGGCTATTGATATGCCGGCCGGACCATCCGAAGTTGAAGTATTGGCCGATAAATCGGCAAATCCGGTCTTTGTGGCTGCCGATTTGCTTTCGCAAGCCGAGCATGGCGTGGACAGTCAATCCATCCTGGTAACTGTTGATGAAGCGCTGGTCGAACCGGTTCTGGAACAAATTGAAATTCAGCTTGAGCAACTTCCGCGTAAAGACCTGGCGAAAAAAGCGTTGGAAAACAGTAAAATTATTGTACTGAAAACATTGGAAGAAGCAGTGGAACTAACCAATGAATATGCACCCGAGCATCTGATAATTTCGACGCAGTATTACATGGGAGTAGCGGCTAATATAGTGAATGCAGGTTCTGTTTTTCTGGGAAATTATACGCCGGAAAGCGCCGGCGATTATGCGTCGGGAACCAATCACACCTTGCCGACCAACGGTTATGCCAAAGCATACAATGGCGTTAATCTCGACAGTTTTGTACGTAAGGTAACTTTCCAGCAAATTACCAAAGAAGGTTTAACCAATCTGAGTAATGCAATTATCCTTATGGCTGAAAGCGAAGAACTTCAGGCGCATAGCAATGCCGTGAAGGTTCGTTTGGATGAAGAGGAGGACGTTGAAATAAGAGAAAGCAGCTACAGGAGATAATTTTGTTGACATTCAAATAATTAGTGTAATAATACCGAAAAAACAATTCCTCTTTACTTATTTATCAAAGTATAGAAAAATGAAAATAAACGATTTATTAAGAGAAAATATTCGCGACATGCAACCCTATTCGTGTGCACGCGACGAATTTAAAGGAGAAGCATCGGTGTACCTCGATGCAAACGAGAACCCGTATAATTCACCTTACAATCGCTATCCCGATCCACAACAGTTGGAGGTTAAGAGGCAAATTTCCAAGATTAAAAACATTCCCATAAAAAATATATTCCTGGGAAATGGCAGCGATGAAGCGATTGATTTGTTGTACCGGGCATTTTGCGAACCGCGTCAGGATAACGTGGTGGCTATTGAGCCGACCTATGGAATGTATAAAGTTTCGGCTTCGATAAACGACGTGGATTACCGTAAAGTTTTGCTCAACAACAATTTCGATTTTGAGGCGTATAAACTGATGGATTCCACCAATGTACATACCAAAATAATCTGGTTATGTTCTCCGAATAATCCTACCGGTAATAGTTTGAATCACCAGGAGATACATAAATTGCTAAGTTGGTTTCGCGGGATTGTTGTCATCGATGAAGCTTATATCGATTTTTCGACTGGCGAGAGTTTTACCTCTTATTTGAGCGACTATTCCAATCTGGTAATACTTCAGACCTTTTCGAAAGCGTGGGGAAATGCGGCTATTCGTTTAGGAATGGCTTTTGCGTCTGCCGAAATAGTGCAGGTATTGAATAAAATCAAATATCCCTACAACATAAATAACCTGACTCAAAAGCAAGCGTTGGAAGCAATGAAAAACCCTGCGCAAGTAAAGCTGTGGGTAGAAACCTTGCTGGACGAACGCAGCAAATTAATTACTCAATTGGGAAAAATGTCAGTAGTTTCGCACATATACCTGACCGATGCCAATTTTGTATTAGTACGGGTGCACAACGCAGTCTACATTTATCAAGAACTTGTGAAAAAAGGAATTATCGTACGAAACCGTAGTAATGTATCGCTTTGTATGGACTGTTTGCGCATCACGGTGGGAACTCCCGAAGAAAATCAAATATTACTTTCGGAGCTCAAGAAATTTTAATGTATATATCAAAAAATGAAGAAAAAACGGCGCTAATTTTACATCGCCGTTTTTTTATCTCATTCCACGAAGCAACTCTCCGATTTCCATCCGCTTTTTGCCCGGAGCCTGAACCGATTTTAAATGGAGATACCCGTTTTTCAGGGCAATTTTGGCGATTTTTTTGCCGTCTGTAATCAAAGTTCCGGTTTCATTACTGTGTCCGATGATTTCTTTTTCGGTCTCGAAAATTTTCAATACGGTTTTTGCTTTTTGTCCGGGAAACTGTACTTCGAGCCATGCCCCGGGATAAGGAGATAACCCGCGTACAAAATTGTAAACTTCTTCAACACTTTTATTACTATTTATTTCGCAGGTTTCCTTGAAAATTTTCGGCGCCGGCTTTAATACAGTTTCGTTTTGAATAAATTGAGTTTGATCAACGGCATCTATTTTTCCTTCAATTAGTAAGTCAATAGTTTTTTTCACCATTCCGGCTCCCATAACCATCAGTTTGTCGTGCATTGTACCGGCATCATCATTTTCTGAAATCGGGAGTTTTTCCTGCAGAATAATTTTTCCTGTATCAATTTCGTGGGTGAGAAAAAAAGTGGTAGCTCCGGTTTCTTTTTCACCGTTGATAATTGCCCAATTGATTGGAGCAGCGCCACGATATTGGGGCAGGAGGGAGGCATGCAGATTGAAAGTGCCGTACCGAGGCATATTCCAGACTGCTTCGGGCAACATGCGAAAAGCGACAACAACCTGAACATCGGCTTGTAATGCACGTAATTCAGCCAGAAAAGCTTCGTCTTTTAATTTCTCAGGCTGGAGAATTTTCAGATTTTTATCAAGGGCATATTGTTTTACTGCCGAAATCTGAAGTTTGTGTCCACGTCCTGCGGGTTTATCCGGCATGGTTATCACACCCACAACATTATAATTGTTTTCAACTAAAACTTTTAAACTTTCTACCGCAAATTCCGGCGTACCCATAAAAACTATTCTCATCTTTTCCCGGTATGTATAAATCCTTTAAAATGATAGAATTATTGAAATTAGTGTTTGCAAAATGTTTGAAAATTCACTTTTCATAAGAAATGATTAATCGGGGTGGATTCATTATTCAAATTTTAACTCTGAACTCTAAACCCCGTTAACCTTTTTATTATTTTTCCACCCGGAAAATTTTGGATTGTCAATTCCGCTTGTCCATTCCCCACATTAATTTACTCTTGAGCGTGTGAAAAAATGTGTGGTTGAGTTGTTTGACTACTTTTATGGTGAAATCGGCTTTTGTAATTTTTAGTTTTGTATTTTCATCCAAAATCACAGTTCGTCCGTCGAGTGCAATCTGATAACAATGACTGCGGCTTTTTACATCCAGTTCGATAACCCAATTATCGGGAACAACTAAGGGGCGGACATTCAGGCTATGCGAAGCAACGGGTGAAAGCAAAAAATTCTGTGCCTGAGGAACTACCAACGGTCCACCTACGCTCATCGAGTAAGCAGTTGAACCAGTCGGAGTTGAAATTAACAACCCATCAGCCTGATAGGTGTGAATTGCTTCCCCGTTTAAATGTGTGTGTATGCTGATCATCGAAGAACTGTCCTGTTTCAGAACCGAGACTTCGTTCAAGGCGAAAGGATATTCAAACTGAGTGTCATCCGAAGCTTCTACAAACAGAAGCGATCGGTCTTCAACGTTGTAATTCGAATTCAGGATAGCATATAATGCCGGCAGCATATCTTCGCCGGGAACATCGGCCAGGAATCCTAAACGTCCGGTATTAATTCCTAAAATCGGAATTTGTTTTTTGCCAACATGAGCTGCCGTACTTAAAAAAGTACCATCTCCGCCAACGCTTAGGGCTATGTCTGCATCGAAAAGGTCGTTGTCTATTTTTATTACCTGATCCAGAGAACAATCCCCGTTTTCTTTAACAAAATTGTAAAGTTCATGTTCGAGCATGAGCGTTACTTCCTTTCCGTTAAAAAAGTCGAATAGCGCTTTTATATGTGTTAGAATCACAGGTCGGTAAATGTTTCCAAAAATGGCAATTCTCATGGTTTTAAAGGTATATGAATGAATTTTATCCGATGAAGAAAAAAAATTAAATGACCCAGTAAGTTTATCGTTATCTATAAAAAAATGAAAGTTCAGACAAAAGTCTCCTGTGGTTCATTTTTTTAAACTATTTTTGTAGCACAAATATAATATTTTACTTTGGCATTGCAAAGGAACAAAATGTAAATGAAACAAGCAAATTAATCAAGTTCGTTATTTGTTTCTGTTTAGTTCGACTTTGACAGATTAAAACAATAATAAACCACCTGACAAGATGAACAGGATGAACAGGTTTCATTTTATTGAACAGGCATTTAAAACAACATAAATTCCGTAGATTTTTATAATAGATCATTCTTTCGGGGTATAATTTACATGTTAATCCTGTTAATCATGTCTGAAAAATAGAATCTGTCAAAGTAGAATTATATTTGTTTTTTTAAGCAGTGCCCTGGAAGTGCAGATTTTAAACATTCGAACTAAAAAATAATGACTAAATTAAGTGTAAATATAAATAAAGTTGCTACCATTCGGAATGCCCGTGGTGGAAATGTGCCCAATGTATGTCAGGTAGCGTTGGATTGTGAAAAGTTCGGAGCCGAAGGCATTACCGTTCATCCCCGCCCCGACGAACGGCACATACGATATGCAGATGTTTGGGATTTACGGCCGATTTTGAAAACAGAGTTTAATATTGAAGGAAATCCGATACCGGAATTCATCAAATTGGTAAAGGCTGTAAAACCTCATCAGGTAACGCTTGTCCCCGATGCTCATGATGCAATCACTTCAAATGCAGGTTGGGACACGGAGAAAAATCTTGGTTTTCTGAAAGATGTTGTTGCCGATTTTCAAAGTGTCGGCATCAGGGTTTCAATATTTGTGGATACCAACCTGAAAAACATTGAATATGCAGCCAAAACCGGAACCGACCGCGTAGAGCTTTATACCGAACCGTATGCCACGCTTTACCCGAAAGACAAGGAACAAGCTATTGCTCCTTTCCTTGAGGCTGCAAAACTTGCCAAAAAACTTGGATTGGGTTTAAATGCCGGACACGATTTAAGTCTCGAAAATTTAAAATACATGCATTCAATCATTCCATGGATTGATGAAGTATCAATCGGTCATGCGTTGATTTCGGATGCGCTTTATTTGGGTTTGGAAGAAACAATTAAACAATACAAAAAACAATTACAATAAATCTCCGTTAAATAAATACGGCGCAATATTTGAAGAGCCGGTAATTTCGTTAATCAGGTTGATTCGGGTTTTCAACCTTCAAATGCAAAACGAACAAACTTTATAAATTATAAAACTTTATGAACTTAATGCTTATCCTTCAGGCCGCTAATACTGTTGCAACCACCACAACAGAAACTGTTGCTAAAGAAATGAATCTTTGGGAAATGTTCCAGTACGGAGGACCAATAATGTATATTTTGGTGGCAATGTTTGCGTTGGCCGTTTATCTTTTCATAGAACGTTTGGTGACATTAAAACAAGCATCGAAGGAAGATAATTCTTTTATGAATAGAATAAAGGATTATATCTACGACGGAAAAATAGATGCAGCCAAAAAACTTTGCCATGATACGGATACGCCAACATCGCGTATGGTTGAAAAAGGAATTAGTCGTTTGGGACGCCCGATGAGCGATGTACTGGTGGCTATTGAAAACGTAGGAAATCTTGAAATTGCGAATCTTGAAAAAGGATTGGTTATTATGGCTTCCATTTCAGGAGGCGCTCCTATGCTTGGTTTTCTCGGAACAGTAACAGGGATGGTTTCAACTTTTTATAGAATGTCGTTAAATAACACAGGGACAATTCAATTAAGTGATTTATCGGTTGGTATGTATCAGGCTATGGTAACAACTATCGGAGGTTTGATTGTGGGGATTATTGCTTATTTTGCTTATAACTATTTAGTATCGAGAGTTGATTCAGTCGTTCGTAAGCTCGAAGCAAGAACCATGGAATTCCTCGATTTATTGAATGAACCGGCGTAAGATTGATGAAGTTAATTAGTTGATGGGTTGATTAGCTGTAAGTAACTTTCAACCTTTCATTTCGCCTCCTGCGAGACAAACTCTCAAATCGTAAATAATTAAATTGTAAACAACAAAATGGCATTAAAGAAAAGAATAAAAATAGAAGCCGGATTTTCGATGTCGTCTATGACCGATATTATTTTCCTGTTACTTCTCTTTTTCATCATAGCATCAACCATGTCATCGCCAAACGATATAAAGCTGAATTTGCCGCAAAGCAAAGCTACTACATCAACAAAATCAGTGATTGCCAAAGTCTCCATCGATGCAGAAGGCAATTATTTTGTAGCCAAAGGCAGCAGTTTGCCGGAACAGGTAGCTCCCGAAGCGCTTGAGTCGTACATCATGAATCTGGTGGCTCAGGATTCCACGACCTATATCGCTTTGCATGCCGATCAGAATATTGCCTATAAAGAAGTTGTAAAAGTGCTTGATATTGCTAATCAGCATAAATTGAAACTGGTTATTGCAACCCGAACAACACAAAAGTAGTTCACGTGAATAAATCTGAATTAAATGGTATGGTCGGTTCGGCAATCATAACAGGATTGCTGCTGTTGTTGTTGTTTCTACTCGTCATGCCGGGCGTAAAGATGCCTGAAGACGAAGGCATCATGGTGAGTTTTGGCGATGCCGTCGATGGCGCCGGAATGGTTGAAACACCAACTGCACCCTCAACCGAGGTCGCGACTCCTCCTGCTGCAACACCCAAACCAAACAAACAGGATTATATGACTCAGGACGATAATTCGTTGGCAATCGCCGAGCAAAAGAAAAAAGAGAAGCAAGAAAGGGAGGCTCTTGAAAAACAACGGCTCGAAGAAGCCCGGGTAGCTTCCGAAAAAAAACGTAAAGAACAGGAAGCCATTGATAAAGCCAACTCAATGAATGGATTATTCGGAAACGGCGGCTCAACCGGCAGTGGGACAACCTCGGGAAATACTACGCAGGGTAATCCTGCAGGTTCAGGTTCTTCCGGTGGCAACTCCTGGTCGCTGAGCGGAAGATCGTTGAGCGGAAGGCTTGTTTCGCCAAGTTATGATAATGATGTTGAAGGTAAAGTTACAGTAAGCATCCGTGTCGACGCCAGTGGAAAAGTAACAAGCGCATCCATTAGTTCCCCCACGACTATTTCGGATCAGGCAACCAGAAACGCCGCTATTGCAGCGGCAAGAAGCACAAGATTTACGAGTGGCAGCGGGATTGCAACAGGTACAATTACATATAATTTTAATCTCAGATAGGTATGAAACGAGTCTACGCCACAGGCGAGACGAATTCCATACGATCTTTAAAAAACAATTATTATCTTATGAAAGTGTTTTTATTTTTAGCTGAAGGTTTCGAGGAAATTGAAGCTGTGGCGCCGATAGATATTTTCAGACGTGCCGGCATTGAAGTTACAACAGTCTCCATCTCTTCAAATCGCGCCGTAAGCGGTGCGCATGGAATCACTGTTTTAGCCGATTCTGTTTTTAATGAAACAGACTTCTCAAACGATTTCTTACTGTTTTTGCCCGGAGGACTACCGGGAACCACTCATTTGGATCAACATGAGGCCCTTAAAAATCTGATTTCGATTCAGGCTGAAAAAGGAAAAGAAATTGCAGCGATTTGTGCAGCTCCTTCCATTTTAGGTAAAATGGGGTTGTTGAGAGGTAAAGAGGCAATTTGTTTTCCCGGATTTGAAAGTCAGCTGATTGGTGCGAATTTATCGACATCAACAATTGTTAAATCAGGGACGATTTATACGGCCAAAGCAGCAGGAGTGGCAATAAAATTTGCCCTCAGGCTTGTTGAGGAGTTGAAAGGAGAGGAAAAGGCGCGGGAAATTTCAAAAGCTATATTTTTGGAATAATACTGATTTTAAATAAAAAGGAATATAAAAAATTTATATTCCTTTTTTTAACTCTGATCTGCCAAATCTTAGTTGATTGCAGATGTCAATTCAGCACCGGCTTTAAATTTAGCAACTTTTTTAGCTGCAATAGTAATAGCTTGTTTTGTAGCCGGGTTGATGCCCGGGCGAGCAGCACGTTCAGCAACTGAAAAAGTTCCAAAACCTACTAAACTAACTTTGTCGCCTGCAATAAGGACGTCAGATACACTTTTAACAACTGCGTCAAGGGCTTTTCTTGCATCGACTTTGCTAAGACCTGCTTCAGCTGCGATGGCATTGATTAATTCTGCTTTGTTCATACGATTTTTTGATTTTTTTTAATTAGAAACAATAAACATACACTTTGATAATGCAAATGTAGTGGTTTGAAAATAAATTACAAGCATTTAAGTAAAAAAAATATCGATATTTTTACACTTTTTCAAAAAATATGTTAGAAAACACATTTTTGGCTATTATTTAATTACTTTTGCGTGAAGAAAACGCTCTGAATGCATCATAAATGTTGAAAATATTTTTTTCTCCATCTAAAATATTTTTTCTTTAACAAATAACTGTTGAGAAATGTTTTACTTCATAGCTTTTAAAAACAAGATTTTTCAAAAAAAGAATAAAAGAATAAAAGAATAAAAGAATAAATGAATAATTACAGATCATCTTTTTTAAGTTCAATCCCTCCGGTTGTAAAAAATTTATTAGCAATTAATATCATATTGTGGTTGGTTACTTTGGTTATGCCCGGTTTTTTTCGACGTTGGGGAGTGAATGTTGATTTAACCGATATTTTAGGGATGCATTATTGGGCATCCGAAAAATTCAATCCTGCTCAGTTGTTAACTTACATGTTTATGCACGGGGGTTTTAATCATATATTTTTTAATATGTTTGCCCTGTACATGTTTGGTGGAGCGCTGGAAAACGCCTGGGGTGGACGCCGTTTCTTGTTTTACTATTTAGTCACCGGCGTAGGCGCCGGTATCATACAACAACTGTTTTGGACGATAGATTATCAATCGCTTGTAAATGCGATGAATAATGCAATTGCAGCCAATTCCGGCGAAAGTCTGTTGGCATACCAGGATACTCTGAGTAAATATTTCAGGTTCAGCAACCTGCAAGCCTTCGATGCCGCTGCAATTGTCGATATGAAACGTATGTTTGTCGACTTGCCGGTAACTGTGGGCGCTTCGGGCGCCATTTTCGGAATTTTGCTCGCTTTCGGTTGGTTGTTTCCCGAAGCTCGCCTTATGATTATCTTTTTCCCTGTGCCTATCAAAGCCCGTCTTTTTGTGCTGTTGTATGGCGTCATGGAATTATTTTTAGGGGTTGCCAATTTCTCGGGCGATAACGTCGCTCATTTTGCCCATCTTGGCGGAATGTTTTTTGGAGCAATATTAATTCTCATCTGGCGGAAGAAGAGAATTTAAATCCACTTTTTTAATTTAACGAATCAATATGGATGTTTTAGACAGATTAAAACTTGCTTTCCGTCATGGAAATGCTTTGACGCAGTTGATTTTTATAAATTCAGGTGTTTTTTTGTTGCTGAAGGTAGTGCTAATCTTTTTCAGATTATTTAATCTTCCGTCCGGTTTTCTTGTTACTTATTTAGCTTTACCGGCCGATTTGTGGGCAATATTATATCAACCCTGGACAATATTGACTTACATGTTTTTGCACGAAGGCATATTCCATATATTGTTCAATATGTTGGCTTTATATTGGTTTGGTAAACTGTTTTTGATGTTTTCTACCGAAAAACAATTAGTGGGTTTGTATGTAATGGGAGGCTTTGGAGGCGCTTTGTTTTATGTGGCTGCTTTCAATATTTTCCCTTATTTTGAGCCGGTTATTCAGCATACTGTCTTACTCGGAGCTTCAGCGTCAATTATGGCGATAATTGTGGCAGCGGCAATGCAATCGCCTAATATGGAGTTGCGCATGTTGTTTATTGGTAATATTAAATTAAAATATGTGGCTGTAATTGCAGTTTTAGCAAGTTTCTTTGGTATTACCTCGAACAATGCAGGAGGCGAAATAGCGCATCTCGGCGGCGCTTTGACGGGTTATTTTTTTGTTGTATCTTTGCGGCAGGGGAAGGATTTTACGAAGTGGTTAAATAAGTTGCTTGATTTCTTTTCCGACTTGTTTAAGCCGCGTAAGTTAAAGGTAAAACCAAATAATAAAAAAGGAAGTTCCAAAATGAGTGATGCCGAATTCAATATGAATAAAGCGCGGCGAATGGAGGAAATAGACCGTATTCTCGATAAAATTAAAACTTCCGGATACGAAAGTCTTTCGAGTGACGAAAAGAAACGATTGTTCGAGCAAGGGAAGAAATAAGTCAACGCGATTTTTTTGAAGATGTATTCTGTATTCTGAATTTAAATGTTTGGTAGGGCGATAATAAAAGGAATCATGCTGACTGCTAATTTAGTAGTTGTTTTTGTTATGGTGTTGATTTTAATTGGCACTGTGGTGAGTCCTGAAAAGTTTATAATACCTGCGTATGCTACATTACTTTTTCCCATAATCATTTTTCTGAATATTGTTTTCGTGATTTTTTGGATTATCGCCCGCAAATGGCTTTTCCTGATTTCGTTCATTGTTCTTTTTCTGGCTGCTTCTCAGATTGCCGATACAATACCTGTTCATTTTGGTAAGATACAATCGGAACATCTCGGAAATCCTATAAAAGTTCTTACTTATAATACGATGATGAGCGGTGGGCTTGAGAAGCATACGTTGGAACATCCCAATCAGGTTATTCAATTCGTTTTGGATGCTGACGCGGATATTGTATGTTTGCAGGAATTTGCCGTAAGCCCTAAAAACGAATATCTTACTGAAAAAGATGTGCTCAGGATTTTCAAAAAATATCCCTACAAGCACATTTGGTATAAACAGGATCAATCCTGGGCAAAATCGGGTGTAGCAACATTTTCCAAATTTCCGATCATAAATAAAAAAAACATAGCATTTAAATCGAAATACAATGTTTCAATATTTTCGGATATTGTTGTAAACGGTGATACTTTACGGCTGTTTAATAACCATTTAGAGTCCAATCGGCTCACAGAGAGTGATCGCAGGTTGCCCGTTCAGTTGAAAAATAATTTCGATACCGAAAATTTATCGGGTACAACTTTGCATTTGTCCCGGAAGTTAGGTACAGCTTACAAGACGAGGGCAAGGCAGGCCGATAAAATTGCAGAGCTCATTAGTCTGTCGCCTTACAAAGCAATTGTTTGTGGCGACTTTAATGATGTGCCCATGTCGTATGCTTACACTAAAATAAAAGGAGATTTGAAAGATGCCTTTTCCGAAACTGGTTTAGGTTTAGGGTGGACATTAAATTTGTCGATTTACCATTTCAGGATAGATTATATATTGTATAATCCTCAGTTTACGCCTGAAAACTTTAAAATAACCAAGGTGAAATATTCCGATCATTATCCTGTTCAATGCCAACTATATTTAAACTAAATATTTGAATTCAAACAAAATAACTACTATTATTATGAGTAATCCTGAAAATTTAAAGTACACAGAAGAACACGAATGGATACGTGTTGAAGGCGATACAGCTTATGTTGGTATCACCGATTATGCTCAAAGCGAATTGGGCGAAATTGTTTTCGTGGAAGTTGAAACCGTAGGTGAAACCTTGGCTGCAGGAGATGTTTTCGGAACTGTTGAAGCTGTAAAAACCGTTTCGGAATTATTTATCCCGGTTGATGGTGAAGTTCTTGAATTAAATCCCGAGCTTGAAGACAACCCTGAATTGGTGAATAACGATCCTTATGGCAAAGGCTGGATGGTTAAAATCTCCGTTTCTGACAATTTGCAACTCGATGCATTACTCTCTGCTGCCGAATATGAAGCCTTAATTGGTTGATTAAGTTCATCAGTTAATTTGGATTTTGTGTTTTAGAAAATCAAAAATATTATTGAACCCATAAATAATGAAACCTAAAGTAAGTATTATCATGGGCAGTACATCGGATTTGCCCGTTATGGAAAAAGCGGCAGCATTGCTCAATGAGTTTGAAATTCCTTTTGAAATCAATGCTTTGTCGGCTCATCGCACTCCCCGTGAGGTAGAGTTGTTTGCCTCACACGCCCGCGAAAACGGAATTGAAGTGATTATTGCCGCTGCGGGAATGGCGGCTCATCTGCCGGGTGTAATTGCATCAATGACGACAGTACCGGTTATCGGAGTTCCTATCAATGCAAGCCTTGAGGGGATGGATGCTTTATTGGCTATTGTGCAAATGCCTCCAGGTATTCCAGTAGCGACTGTCGGGATAAACGGTGCATTGAACGCTGCTATTTTGGCTGTGCAGATGCTGGCTGTCGCGAATCCTGAACTTCAGTTGAAATTGGGAAAATATAAAGAGGATTTGAAGAAAAAAATAGTTGAAGCCAACGAGCAGCTTTCAAAAGTCGAATACAAGTTTAAAACCAACTGATTCCGATAAATTATTTGGTAAATTTCACTATCTTTGTGCTTCAAAACACACAATAATTACAATAATTTGAATTATCAAACTATCAAACTATCAAATAAATAACAATATGCAATCTATTGACAAATTTAATTTTGCAGGTAAAAAAGCATTCGTTCGCGTTGATTTCAATGTGCCGTTGGACGAAAATTTTCAAATTACCGATGATAACCGCATTCGTGCAGCATTACCTACTTTGAAAAAAATTCTGGCTGATGGCGGAAGTTTAATCATTGCCTCTCACATGGGTCGTCCGAAAAAAAATCCAGATTTAAAATACTCTTTGAAAGCCATTCTGGCTCATGTTTCAAAACTTTTAGGGGTGGATGTGAAGTTTGCTCCCGACTGTATGGGCGAAGAAACTGCTCAAATGGCTGCCGCATTGAAACCGGGCGAAGCTCTTTTGCTCGAAAACCTGCGTTTTTATGCCGAAGAAGAAGGCAAACCCCGTGGCGAATTTGCTAACGACGAAGAAAAAAATGCCGCAAAAAAAGCAATACAAGAAAGTCAGAAAAAATTTACGGCAACTTTGGCTTCGTATGCCGATTGTTATGTGAACGACGCTTTCGGTACGGCTCACCGTGCCCATGCTTCAACAGCGCTTATTGCCAAATATTTTGACGAAAACAACAAAATGTTCGGTTACCTGATGGAAAAAGAGGTGTTGGCTGTCGAAAAAATAATGACCAACACAGCCCGCCCGTTTACAGCCATCATGGGAGGATCGAAAGTGTCATCAAAAATTGAAATTATCGAAAACCTGCTTACTAAGGTTGACAATCTGATTATCGCCGGCGGTATGACTTATACATTCACAAAAGCAATGGGAGGAAAAATAGGAAATTCAATTTGCGAAGACGACAAACTGGATTTGGCTCTCGAATTGCTCGAAAAAGCCAAAGCCAATCATGTAAATGTCGTGTTGGCAACAGATGCAAAAATTGCAGACGCATTCAGCAACGATGCTCATACGCAGTTTGTGCCTGTTGACCAAATCCCCGACGGTTGGGAAGGACTTGATATTGGACCTGAAACCGAAAAACTGTTCGGAGATGTAATTAAATCTTCAAAAACCATCCTATGGAACGGTCCGACCGGAGTTTTCGAATTCGATAACTTTACGCATGGTTCATTGTCGGTTGGTGAAGCCATTGTAGAAGCTACCAAAAATGGAGCATTCTCACTTGTAGGAGGCGGAGATTCAGTTGCTTGTGTCAATAAATTCGGATTGGCCGATGGAGTTTCGTATGTATCGACAGGCGGCGGAGCATTGCTCGAAGCCATTGAAGGTCGGGTACTTCCTGGAATTGAAGCGATTCGCGGTTATTAATCTTGTTTCTGTTGCGAATTTAATAATTCATAATAGATTCAGAATAAATTGTATACGTGCCGGTCAGTAAATGATCGGCGCTTTTTTTACGCCCAAAATCCAGTGAATATATTCGATAGTATAAGTTGATAATCTTGTAACTACTCAGCGCCCTAATAAATTGGATAATAATTAGCCATTTAGTTGATTGTTA
>DIFH01000146.1:30602-76945 GCA_002427615.1 Paludibacter sp. UBA5753 | reverse complement strand
ACTTTGTCGAACTGAAAATCAAAAGTTCATAAAAATAAAGGGCGCTGAGTAGTTACATATAAATTTAGTTTGAAGATCATTTGATTTTTTGATTCGATTTTTTTGTACTTTTGTAAACATTGAAAACAAAAACATTACGTAACCGGATTTGAAAGAAAACACAAAACACATGAACGAATTAGAAACCTTATTTCAGCAACATACCGGTGAGAAACTTTTATTAAAGGAAGAACTCTCGGCTTCGGGTTCAAACCGCCGCTATTTTCGCCTCGAAAGCAAGAAAACATCGATAATCGGAGTTGAAGGTACATCGGTCGAAGAAAATTATGCTTTTATTCAAATGGCAAAACATTTCCATTCGAAAGGCTTGCCTGTACCCATGTTCCTGGGACAAACGCTTGATGGTCTGTATTATATTCAGGAAGATCTTGGTGATACGCTGCTCTTCGATTATATAGCAGAAGGGCGTAAAACCGGCGTTTTTTGCGAAACAGAAAAGGAAATACTCCGCAAAACCATGCGAATGTTGCCTGTGGTGCAGGTTAAGGGAGCCGAAGATTTCGATTTCTCGGTTTGTTCTCCGCAACCGGAATTCAACGAGCGCTCCATACTTTGGGATTTGAATTATTTTAAATATTGTTTTTTGAAATCTACCGGTCTCGATTTTCAGGAAAACCGCCTCGAAGATGATTTTGCCCGACTCTCCGATATTTTATTACGTTCAAAAACCAACACGTTTATGTATCGCGATTTTCAGAGTCGTAACGTGATAATAAAAGATGGCGAGCCTTATTTTATTGATTTTCAGGGTGGCCGACGTGGTCCATTGTACTACGATGTGGCTTCGTTTCTGTGGCAGGCTAAAGCCAAGTACAGCGATGAACTGCGTGAAGAATTGCTTCAGGATTATCTCGAATCACTCAAGAAGTTAATACCGGTAGATGAGGTCGATTTCAGGGAACAACTGAAACATTTCGTTCTTTTCCGCACTTTACAGGTGCTTGGCGCTTATGGTTTTCGTGGGTATTTTGAGAAAAAACCACACTTCCTTCAAAGCATTCCTTTTGCCTTGGAAAACCTGCGCGTTATCCTGCGCGACAAAATATCGGGTTATCCGTATTTGCTTGATATACTCAAACAAATGACCGAACTCAAGCAGTTCCGTGAAGTATCGGTGCGTAAACCTTTAGTCGTAAAAATTTATAGTTTTTCCTTTAAAAAAGGCATTCCCCACGATGATTCGGGCAACGGAGGCGGTTTTGTTTTCGACTGTCGCGCTGTGAACAACCCCGGCAAGTACGAACGTTACGCACATTATACCGGTCTCGACGAATCGGTGATCCAATTCCTTGAGGAAGATGGCGAGATACTTACTTTCCTCGAAAATGCCTATAACTTAGTCGATGCTTCGGTAAGACGATACAAAGACCGCGGCTTTACCAACCTGATGGTCAGTTTCGGTTGTACAGGCGGTCAACACCGTTCGGTGTATTCAGCTCAAAAAATGGCAGAGCATATCAGCGAAAAGTTCGGTGTCGAAGTGCAACTAATTCATCGTGAGCAAAATAAGGAACAGAGCTTTGTGAGCAAATATTAATTTCATTAATATAACGAAGTCATATCAACGCAATTCACATTATGAAAGCAATGATTTTCGCAGCCGGTCTCGGCACCCGTTTAAAACCTCTTACTGACTCGATGCCCAAGGCATTGGTGTCGATAGCAGGAAAACCTCTTTTGGAACATGTTATATTGAAATTGATTACAGCCGGTTTCGACGAGATCATTGTGAATGTGCATCATTTCCCTGATCAGATTATCGATTTTTTGAAATCGAATAATAACTTCGGTATTCGTATTGAAGTGTCCGATGAGCGTGATTTTTTGCTCGATACGGGAGGTGGAATCCGTAAGGCGGCCTGGTTTTTCGACGATGGTAACTCTTTTTTAGTACACAATGTCGATATTCTTTCGACTGCCGATCTTGGCGCGCTCTATCATCAGCATTTACGTACCAATTCATTAGCTACATTGATGGTGAGTAGGCGCGATACTTTCCGATATTTGCTATTTAACGACGATTTACGACTCAAAGGCTGGGTGAACGAAAAAACAGGTGAAACCAAACCCATTGATTTGAAAAAGTCGCGGCTTTATAATAAACTTGCTTTTTCGGGCATCCAGGTGCTTTCTCCTCAGGTTTTTGAGTTAATGCAAAAGTTTGAACCCCGATTTTCAATTATGGATTTTTATCTTGAAAATGCCTCTGAACAACTCATTTCGGGTTACGTACAGCAGGATTATAAAATGCTGGATGTAGGCAAATTAAATATATTGGATGAGGCTGATCTGTTTGTAAACGGAATGTGAACAGTAGAATAAAACAGACTTGTTGGAATTAAAAATCTGGTTTTCAAAATATAGTTCTTGAGCTGATAAGATAAAAAGAGACAATCTGTTAGGAGACTATCTCTTTTTTTGTGGGTATGCCGACGATTTATTTCAATATATTATGTGTTCCTATTTCAATATCCCCATTTCAACCACACGGCGCCCCAGGTAAAACCGGCTCCGAAAGCTGTAAGTATGATATTATCTCCTTTTTTGAATTTCTTTTCCGATTCCCAGATACACAATGGAATACTTGCCGCCGAAGTATTTCCAAAGCGATCGATATTGATAATCACCCTGTCATAATCTACGCCGGTGCGATTGACCACAGCATCTATAATGCGTAAGTTGGCTTGATGTGGTATCAACCAGGCAATATCTTCCGGTTTCAAATTATTTTTATCCATTATGTCGCCCGAAACTCCGGCCATGTTGGTAACAGCATGTTTATAAACGTTCTGACCTTCCTGATATACGCCGTGTTCGTGCCTGTCTATTGTTTCGTGCGAAGCAGGATTGGCAGACCCACCGGCTTTCAACATCAAATATTTGGCTCCGGCGCCATCTGTGAATATCATTGAATCCATTACGCCCAGTTCTTCAGTTGACGGTTCAACAAGGACTACTCCCGCGCCATCGCCAAAAAGGGGCGCTGTTGTACGGTCGTTGTAGTTTGTTATTGATGACATTTTATCGGCGCCAAAGACCAGAATCTTTTTGAAACGGCCTGATTCAATAAAACTTGCAGCATTAGTCAGCGCAACAATGAAACCCGAACAAGCAGCCTGCAAATCGAAAGCCAATGCGTTTTTAATACCTAATTTTTCGGCAACCATAGATGAACAAGACGGAAAAACATAGTCGGGAGTAGTAGTGCCAATAATGATCAAATCAATTTCTTCCGGTTTTGTATGTGTTTTTGAGAATAAATCCTCAGCAGCCTTTACAGCCATGTATGATGTTCCGGTATTTGGTTCTTTCAAAATCCGGCGCTCCTTGATTCCTACGCGTGATGTTATCCACTCATCGCTGGTATCCATCATGGTGCTAAGTTCCTGATTATTTAGAATATATTCCGGTACATAACCTCCCACACCCGTGATAACTGCATGAATTTGTGACATAATTAATAATTTTAAGTACAAAAAAATCAAGCCCAAAGTTGATATACTCAGGGCTTAACAAAAATTTATAAAAAAGGATAAACGAACTCCTGTTTATTAAACAGCAGCAAGTTTTTCGATTGCTAATTTACCTCTGTAATAGCCACATTCACCGCAAACTGTATGATAAATATGCGCTGCGCCACAATTGGAGCAAATTGCCAATGTTGGAGCTTCAGCTTTATAGTGAGTTCTTCTTTTAGCTGTACGGGTTTTCGAATGTTTTCTCTTAGGATGTGCCATTTCGTTCTTGTTTAATTGTTATCTATTATATTTTGCAAACCTTCCCATCTCGGGTCTATTTGATTATCGTCGGTGGCGAAATCGTCCTCATCTTCAATTTCCAACTCAGTATCATTGTCATCTTTAGATTTTGTAATATGTCGTTTCAGCTTGGTTACCATTGTTTTGTTACATTCCCCCGGCGCATGAACATGCTTCATGGGTATGTTTAAAACAATAAATTCATATAGAAACCATGCAACATTAATGGCTCCATCCGCTTCGGGAACAATTACGATTTCGTCTTCTTCGGAAAATTTGTTGCCAAATTTCACCTGTAGTTTTTCTTTGTAGCTGATTGCTTGTTCCATGTCGTCAAGGCAACGATCGCATGGAACCAATACAATTCCTTCTAAGCTAAATTCGAGTTCAAAATACTGGTTCTTCTTTTGTGCTTTAACAATAGCTTTTACATTCCCTTTTTGAACTTCAGGACTGTCTATTTTCTTGAAATACGCATCATCCAACTTATACTCGTAAACACGGGTTTCGATATTTAAGTCCTTTAAAACGACGTTATATAGCTCGAATTTAGACATAGTTTTATTGTATTAAAAACCGTGCAAAGGTACAAAAAAAGCTTCTATTATAAAATACTTTTAATTTTTATTTTCTCAAAATAATTGTCAAACATCATAAGATGCTAATTTACAATCTTATTTGGCTTGAGATGCTGCTCTAAATAGTGTTGTATGCTTAATTATGCCGATTTATTATAATTTCAGCGTAATTCTGAATGTTGTTCCCACATTCAACTCCGACTGCTTTACGTATATTTTACCGCCATGATATTCCTCAATTATTCGCTTGGCAAGCGAAAGTCCAAGTCCCCAGCCACGTTTTTTGGTTGTAAAACCGGGATTAAACACCGTTTTAAACTTGTTTCGTTCAATTCCTTTTCCGCCGTCTTTTACATCGATATGAACTTCCTGATCTTTCTGAACGATATTGATATCAATTTTTCCGCTTCCGTCCATGGCATCGATGGCATTTTTACACAGGTTTTCTATTACCCATTCGAAAAGCGGAACGTTTAATTTTACAAATAATGGATTTTCGTTGGCAAAATGGCAAGATATCGCCACTTTTTGCGATGAACGATTGCTGATATACTGAATGGCATTATCTAAAGTTTCGTTCAGACTCACAATCTGAAGATCGGGTGCAGAGCCGATTTTCGAGAAACGTTCAGCTATGATTCTCAACCTGTTGACATCCTTGTCCATTTCGCCAATCAGTTTGTCTTCTTCGTGACGCGCTTTGAGTAAATCGACCCATGCCAGCAGCGACGAAATGGGCGTTCCCAATTGATGAGCTGTTTCTTTTGATAAACCTACCCAAACGCGATTTTGTTCCTCCTTTTTCGTACTCGAAAAAGCAACGAAGACAATCAGCAGAAAAACAATAATGACTCCGAACTGAATATACGGAAAGTAATATAACTGCTTGAGTAAATGTGAGTCATCATAATAGATGTACTGGCTTGTATCATCAAGTTTTACTTCAATAGGTGGTCTTTTATGTTTTAATTTTGCAATTTTTTTCTTGTAAAATGCTTCAACGTTTGTTTTAGGCTCTTTTATATTGCGTGAATGTATGAGTTGGTCATGTTCGTCGACAATAAGGACCGGAATAGTAGTATTGCCTTCAATAATGCTTAATACAAATTCAATATCGGTGTACTGATCGGCCAAGATAAACTGTCGGGTTGCCTCTGCCCATATTTCAATTTTCTTTTGTTCTTCTAACGCTAAAGAATTAGTCAACCGGTTGGAAAACAAGGTTGATGCAATTACAATTGTCGCTCCGATGACAATGAAAATGAGTTTAAAATGGCGGGAAAGTTCATATATTTTATTGAGATGAGTCATGTGTTTGATATGAAATTTGCAGATTTACAAATTGTTGCTGTTTCCGGGAAAAATTAAACGTCAAAAATAACAAAAAAGTATGATATAATTGCGCAATTTACTATCTGCTTAATTTGTTGTATCTTTGTGGTTGGTTGTTTGGGATTCCCTAACCCTGAAAATTAGGGAATCGGATTTTCTGAGTTCATACTCTTCGAACATCAAACATTGAACATCAAACACAAAACGAAATTAAAATGCATAAATCAGGTTTTGTAAATATAGTAGGAAATCCTAATGTTGGGAAATCGACATTAATGAATGCGTTGGTGGGAGAGCGTATATCCATCATAACATCAAAAGCTCAAACCACACGCCACCGGATTTTGGGAATAGTAAACGGGGACGATTTTCAGATTATTTATTCCGATACTCCGGGTGTTTTGAAACCCAATTACCGGTTGCAGGAATCCATGCTTAATTTTTCGCGTTCGGCATTGACCGATGCCGATGTATTGCTTTATGTAACCGATGTGTTCGATTCGTATGACAAGAATGCCGACTTTGTCGAGAAAGTAAACTTCAACACAGCTCCGCTTATCCTTATTATCAACAAAATTGACCTGATTGATGAGGAACGTTTGGTAGTTTTGGTCGAAAAATGGAAAACGCTGACTCCCCGCGCCGAAATTTTCCCTGTTTCGGCTATCGAGAAATTTAATATTGAACCGTTATTTAAGCGTATCAAAGAACTGCTACCGGAATCGCCTCCATTTTTTGAAAAAGACCAGTTAACGGATAAATCGGAACGTTTTTTTGTGAGTGAGATTATCAGGGAAAAAATTTTGCTGAACTATGAAAAGGAAATTCCTTATTCGGTGGAAGTGGAAGTGGAACAATTTCAGGAAGATGATAAATTAATCCGCATTAACGCCGTAATTTATGTCGAACGCGATTCACAAAAAGGGATTATTATCGGACATGGCGGAAAATCGTTGAAAAAAGTAGGAACTGAAGCTCGTAAAGATTTGGAATTGTTTTTCGAAAAAAAAGTTTTTCTCGAAATGTTTGTCAAAGTGGAAAAAGACTGGAGAAACAAAGATACCAAACTGAAAGGTTTTGGCTATAAGCTGGAATAAACAATAGATATTCGGACGAAAAATAAAAAACCCTTGTAACAATTTTGTGGCAAGGGTTTTTATTTGGATGAATTTTACTTACGAAAAAGCCATACCTCCATTTATATCGATATTTGTCCCTGTTAAATAATCCGAATCGGCTGAGGCGAGAAATAATACCAAATCAGCCACATCGTCTGCATCACCTTCGCGGCGAAGCGGATAAATACCTTTCATGCGTTCACGGTTTTCGGGTGTATTGAAACGATCGTGGAACGAAGTTGCAATGGTTCCCGGAGCCAATGCATTGACACGAATTCCTTTAGGACCAAGTTCTTTGGCCATAGAACGGGTAAAAGTCATCACTGCACCTTTTGCCGTTGCATAAAGTGAAGCTCCCGGACCACCGCCATCCCGAGCGGCCAATGATGAAAAATTTACAATAGCCGACCCTTCAGGCATATACGGTACGGCTTCGCGGGTACAGAGCCAACAGCTTTTCATGTTTACATCCATTAGAGATTGATACCAATCTTCGTCCTGTTCTGTAATTGTTTTGCGTCCTACAATCCCGCCGACAACATTTACCAACACGTGTATTTCATTGCCGAAAGATTTAATTCCTTCGTCAAACAAACGTTTTACATCATCGGCCTTGGTCATATCTCCCTGAACAATAATGCCTTCAGAGCCTGATTCCTGAACCATTTTTAGTGTTTCATGTGCATCTTCGGGATTATCAAAATAATTTATCACAACTTTAGCACCTTCGGATGCGAGTTTTACTGAAATTGCACGACCTAAATCGCGTGCTCCACCTGTAACGATGGCAACTTTACCTTTTAGTTTCATAAATATATATTTAATGCTTAATACTTCCATCCGGAGATAGAAGTATGGTTATTTTATTTGTTCTATTTTCCCTACAGTTAAAAATACTGATGCCAGCGATAGCGGAA
Source organism: Paludibacter sp. UBA5753 (assembly GCA_002427615.1). Classification (GTDB taxonomy): domain Bacteria; phylum Bacteroidota; class Bacteroidia; order Bacteroidales; family Paludibacteraceae; genus Paludibacter. Next base: position 69,182 of record DIFH01000146.1, on the reverse strand, counting down.
CCAATGCTGCTAATAAACCGAAAAGCAGAGGCCAACTTGAAATTTGTCCTGCAAAAAGAATGGCAAGTATAGTTCCTAAAACGGCTGATGCACCACCTAATCCCGCCAGCGACCCGACTGATTTTCCGCAGTGTAAGTCGCTCGGAAGTGTTTGTATATTGACAATCGTAAACTGAAATCCCCCAAGTACAAAAGCCATGAGAATAACTGCAGCTACAGCATCTGGAACTAAAACCGATGCTATTACTGCCGGCACAATAATGGCTCCACCTAATAACATGGCAGTTTTTCTGGCTTTATCTACCGTTGCTCCTTTGCGGATAAGATACCCGGAGAACCAACCGCCTGAAATACTTCCGATCATGGCTCCAACATAAGGTATCCATGCCGAGAAAGCCAGTTCTTTGATATTTAATTGAAATTGATCGATCAGATACATGGGAAGGAATGTTACAAACATCCACCAGATCGGATCGAGAAAGAAACGTCCCAAAATCACGGAATAGTTTTTTTTGTTCGAGAGTAACTCCCCCCAACTTTTGGCACGTTCGTTTGTGTTTTTAGCTTCAGGTTGTCCACTCAGGATATACTCACGTTCATTTTCTGTAATCCAGGTATGTTCTTTTGGCCCTTTTTTGTTGATAATGAGCCACGGAATTATCCATAATAATCCAATTCCGCCCACAACCACAAATGTAAGTTTCCAACCCAATGAAATATAAAGCATTAGGATAATGATAGGAGCGAGGATGGATCCGATAGAAGCTGCAGCGCCAAAAAGTCCCTGGGCAAAAGCACGTTCTTTTTGCGGGAACCATTCAGCGTTACTTTTAGTTGCTCCTGGCCATGGACCAGCTTCGCCAAGTCCCAGCATCATTCTGAATCCTGTCAATGATATTTTTCCACGAGCCAACGAAGTTAGTGCGTCGGCAGTTCCCCAAATCAATACAGAAACTAAAAATCCTTTACGGGTTCCTATTTTATCATATAATTTTCCTGAAAAGAGCTGACTAAAACCGTAGGCAATCATAAAGAAAATGGTGATTGTTCCCAGCATGTCTTTGGCTTGCTTTGAAGTTTCTTCGGGCGATAAAGTGTTGTCAATAATACCTAAATCGTAAGCTATTCCTTCGCGGTTGACGATAATTGTTCCATCGGCTTTCGTGATGACCCGTGCAGCGCTTTGGGTTATGATGTCGCCTTTTTTTGTTTTCAATTGATATTCGTTGTTTTCAGCGACGTAAAGTGCTTCGTTTTCACGGCCTTCACTAAATTCGTCCACCAGTTTATATTCGATATTTGCCACCCACATATAATTGAGCGTGCCACGATCGAGATAGTTAATAATGGTGATAAGCATAATAAGCCCGATAACCCACCAGCGTAAACCTTTAATTTTCATCTGTTAATAATTGTTTTTTTAGTTGTTACATGGAACTCGTTTCATGTTATATTATTTTAAAAAATCCTGACGCATTGGACTGAAAGTATCAATCAGAATGCCTTCCTCAAGACAAACTGCTCCATGAGGCACATCGGGTTCAATGTAAAATCCATCGCCGGCTTCCAGTATTTTTTTTTCGCCGTTAATCATTACTTCAAATTTTCCGCTTACCACGTATGTTGCCTGAGAATGAAAATGCTCATGTACATAGCCTATAGCTCCTTTCTCAAATTTTACTTTTACCAACATAAGTTGACCATCATAACCCATTATTTGACGTGTTAAGCCCTGACCGGGTTTTTCCCATTCTAATTCTGAACTCAATAGGAAATTTGCGCTTTTTGTTTGCATAATTTTTTATTCTTTTATTTGTGTAATATTATAATTTCCAGTAAATGTGATGCTTTTTCCTTCAAAATCTACTGTGTGTTGTTTGTTTTCATCAAAATCTTTATTGATAGTAGTGAAAATATATTTAGCTCCGTTTTGAATAGAAAATTTTAAAATAGTGTAACTTTCGTTCTCCTTCAGCAGTTTTATATCAGTAATATTGCTTTTAAATCCGGATGTTATTTCACGCGATAAATCGTAAAGACCATGTGGTTCAATAATCGAAATAAAGCTATGATTTGTAACATTCGGTTGTCGAAGCATAAAAGCGGTTTCGCTACGTAGGTTGAATGCCGGATCATTTGCTCCCGTACGGGTCATTAGCAATTCTGTGCTTGCATTGGTTAGGGTAGTAATGCTGTAGAAACGATTGCCGTTTACCCATGTAAAATTAGCATTTTGCTTGTTCGTTTTACCTGATGCTTCCAGCCAAAGATGTTGATAACCATTACTTGTTCCTAAAGTCTTTAGTTCAGTTACACTTTTCCGGTATTTAAAATCAGTGGAAACCATGTGCCCTTTGTAATAAAAGGGCAAATCGTAAGTGTGTACACTGTCAGAATTAACGCTGAAAATATCTATTATGATAGGGAACTCGAAATCTTTGATATTGAGTAATGCAGTCGTACGCAGCATTTTTACTCCGTTGTAGGCATTGGGCTCGGAACCACAAACAATTTGCAAGTCAGGATTTGATATGTTGTAATAGTGAATATAAGAATGAAATTTTGAAGATGTTTTTATGTTTCCACCAAAATGACTTTTCTCATCTACTGTAACCGTATTGTGGGCAATGGTTTGAGCTGCAAATGTGTGATTTTCTTTGGTATAACCTCCGCCCGATTTTGGTTCGATATTTAAAAAACGAGCAGCGCCATAGTCAGATAGAATTGAGTTACCATTGTCAAAAAGCGCTATGGAAAGTTTATCGTAGTGACCATGAGATAAACCGTGCGATGTTGCTTTGTATGTGAGACAGGTTTGAGTTTTGCCTTCGCCGGCTCTTAAAATAGCTAATCCTCCTTCATCTCCATTTTGTCCATCACGAAGTAATGTTGATTTTAATTCAAAAGCATTGAATTTTTCTTTATAAACAGCCTTTGCTGTGGCCAATCCTTCCCCTGAAATTATGAAAGAGTCCTGTTGGCGTGCAATGTCGAGTAATTGTTTGTTTGTTGGGTCGTTTTTGTAGGCAATGTCCACAGCATAAACTATTTCCTGTGTTTTGTATGTCTTTTGTAACGCATCATTCAAGTAAAAAATCTCACCATTGTAGGCGCTTTGAATTAAAGTGTTGACCGCTTTTTTTAAAATGCCATTCCGGTAATTAAAAATATTTAATTCGGGTTGTTGATTTTGAATAACTTGAGCGAAGGTCATAAATGGCCATATAGCATAGCGTTGATAATAAGGACCTTCAGTGAAATAGCCATCGGGTGAAAATAACACATCAAGCTGACGGATAAAACCGGCTTTGCCATCTTTGTTTGATCCATAAAGCGCTTTCTCCACCAGATTTTTGTCGCCCATTGCGTAACCAATCATACCAACTGAAGCTGTCGCCCATGTTCCATGATTGTGCATTTTGTTGAAAACGGCATAATTGTTTGCATTTCCGTTGGAAATAAACTCAGCCATTGGATAAAAGAGATTCTTTTCAATATAAGCACGGTCGGTTAAACTGATAAAATTGTAGACGCAATCGTAAGCATTGGCCGTATGAAAAAGCCAAACGGCTTCGTTAAGCGCCTGCCAAAATAATTTACCGGGAGTGTTAGAGTTTTGAGCCGGGTGAGTTCCAAGTGTTGGATATATCTCAGCATATTTCTTAAGCATATCAAGTACGAATTGTGCGTATTTTTTTTCGCCTGTAATTTGATACAATGTACCGGCTGCATTCATTTCGTAATAATTGTTTTTGTGTTTTTCGTGTGTGTAGCCACCTCCGCCATCTTTGGGAATCGGAACCGTAATTTCACTTCTCAGCGCTGCATCGGCAATGTTTTTCAGCTCCAGATACGAGTTATCAAATACAGGATATTTACCGAGCGATTTTTTAATTTCTTTCATACCTTGGGAAGTAAGAAACAGTCCGGGATGCTGTTGTGCATAACTTGCTGAAAATGTAAACAATAAAATTAATGTAATAAATTTTGCTTTCACACGATTCATTTTAATACGATATTAAATTTTATTTATTGGTCTATCAATTTTTATCCTACAAATATACAATTATAAATTGGTCAACCAAAATATTCAAAGATTTTTTTCATAATAATATGATTACAGAACAATAAGTTTATGACTGAACCAGCTGCCTTCATCTGCCATAAATCTCAGTACATAAATGCCTTTCTGCAATTGTTTTGTATAGGTATTACCAACAGTAATTTTCGATTCAGAAATTATTATACCCGATAAATCATAAAGATGAATATTCCCGGGTCTGCTTGTTTCAATAATTAGCTCTCTGTTAATGAGTTTATAGTTCATCAATTTTAATTCATTTACAGCTTCAAATTCCGCTGTTGGATTATTGAAAAATCCCGCACCCACCGTTGTTTTTGCTGGCATTATTTCTGAAATTGTTCCCGAAATTTGACTGGCGCCGGGGACTTTGGCAGTTGTTGGGCGTTCGCGTCCTCTGATGTCGGAAGTTACTTCGGGGTATTCATCGGTGGTATAATTCAGTAAGGCTGAGGCAGTACCCGGTTCGTACATATTAATTGGCGTACCTGCCAAAGTCATTTTTGCGTCTTTGCCGGTGATAACTTGTGTGGAAGTATAGGCAAAATTGCTGTATTTCCCCTGGTTCATCAAATTGTTTTTCCAGGTTACACTCATGGCCGAAACGTAATTCTGATCAATGATTACATTATAGTTCGATGTACTTGAATTGTAGACGTGATTGTGTGCAATGACCGAATTGATTGGGGGCAAAGTCAGTGAACTGCTGCTGTTGTAATTGATACAAAATGATTGCGAGCAATTGACCATGGTATTAAACGCCACCAATGCGTTTTTTACCTGATAATATTCGCTCAAGGCAGAATTTTCTTTTCCGCGAACCATACAAAGCACTGCTCTATAATTAGTTCCGCGCAGATTTTCAAAATAGTTATTATATACTTTATGATTTTCGCCAATTATCCGAACACCGCCCGATTCGGAAACGCCGTTGCCAAAGAAATAATTACTATCAACCGTGCAGCCGTTTCCATGTCTCAACGTGAGCATTCCTTTGCACTCCAGAAAAAGATTGTTTGTATACAAATTTCCACACGATTTATTGGAGATTACTTCAATTTCACCATTACATTTTTCAAAAAAATTTCCCGAAACGGTTACATTGGCGGTGGTCATGGATGTTGAGCTGTCGCCAATGCGAATAATTTCCTGACCATTGAGTTCATTGCCATTTGTATCGAAATTTGCATTGCGATAGCCAAAATAATTATTCGAAATAACGTGATTTACAGTAACTCCGCTTTGCAACCAAACAACGAGTAGTGTTCCTGAGTTATTTTTATTCTCGAACGAGCAATGATCGACCGTATTATTCAGTCCATACAACGAAACCCATTTGCTGTCGACGGTATTATCGGCAGGGTTGTAATTCACAATGGCTGTATTTTTTAAGGTGCAATTATTTGCATTTACACCGTTTCTGAACTCAACTACCGCATTGCCTGTACTTAATGTGCCATTCAAAAAATATAATCCTGAAACGACAATGTAACTTCCACCGATTGATAAACGCGAAGTTCCGTTCAAAATCACGGAACCTTCAGTTTCAGCTTGTAAAACAATTGGATTTGAAGCATTTCCATTGGCTGTAAGGCTTATAGCTTGATTGGTCCAGTTGCCATTTTGCATCACAATCGTATCTCCCGCCGTCCAACTTCCATTCTTTATGGATGTGGCGGTTGAAACTGTTGTTCTACGAGCAAAAACTGTCGTTGAAACAATAAAAAACAGGATATATATAAATATTTTTTGCATGAGAGTTACTGGAAGTGTAGATGTTTGTAGCATCTACACTTCGATTAAAGAATTTATAACTAATTGAAATTAATTAGTTTATATTTATTTTTGTTGAAGTTGAATTTCCTGAATTGTCGACAAACTTAACAAGATACAATCCTTTGGCCAAAGTAGTTTCCAAACGTCCTTCGGTGGCAGCGCTAAGTACTTTAGATCCAGCCAGATTGTAAACATGAATGTTACCTGCATTTTCGGAAATAATGGTTTTGCCGGAAACTCTAATTACATTCTCAGAGTAAATAGTACTGACTCCTGTACCCACACCAACAGCATCTGCGTAAGTTCTTGCAACTCTTATTCCACTAATTAATATATTTGCTGAATTAGCTAAGTTTCTGCGACGAAGGCCAATTCCATAGGTTCCACCAAATGTATTAACATCGTTAGGATTTCCATTTATCCAACCTGTACTTGGCTCTGTTACTGTAATTTCTGGATTCATTATAACTTCAACTTTACAATCAGTACCACCAGTAAATGTTTGACGGATAACAACCAAATAAGTTTGACCAGCAGAAATAAATCCTTGGTTTGTTGGGGTTGTAGTCGTAGAAATTGATGTGTTTTTTACTATTGTATAATTAATTTTTCCAGTTTCGGTAGGGTCTTGTTGAATAAATAACCTTCCACGAAATGAATTTCCCAACACATCTGATCCTCCTTCGGCAATGGTGAAAATATCTCTCCAACCATTTTCTTCAGCCCCGGCAGATGTAGACCACGATTTTGCATCTCCAACATTCATTAGGAATGCATAGTAAAGTACTCCTGTCGTAATTTTATCTGCCATGCTTACAAAACGAACTACATCAACACGGGTATTTGCTCCTGATCCTCCGTTTTCAATTTTGGCGCTTTTCCCAATGCCTGAGTTTATGTACCCAGTGTAATAAAGAGGTTCCGAGTCAATCAATATTGACGAAGAATTTGAGTCAGAAGCCTTACCGGTTTCGTACCATACACCAACAGTGTTATTGGTGGCGCTTGTGTTTGGATCTCCAGCAACATTTGCTAATATTGTTGAATTGTAATTAAAGGTTTCGTTTAATAAAACCTGAGCATTCGTAAAAAATACGAAACTTGCTGCAATAACGAGTAGAAATAATTTTTTCATGATGATTTTTTTTTAAAAGTGAAACATTGTTTATTTAATTAGAAAAGAAAAATATATTTGTCAATTTGATGATTTGTTAAAATTTGTTTGTAGTATTGTTCAAATATCGGTTTTATTTCAAATAAATCAGCTCGATACAATTGCACTAACAGTTTTTGTTGTTCTTCGTCCCATTCAGCAATTTGCTGATACGGAAACTGACTTTGAGGTTTACCCGCATATTGAGCGAGAAATTCAAAAGCTTTGGTAATGCATCTTCCATCTTTCGATTTTTCTTTGTATAAATCAATATTCAAGGTTTTGGCAATACAACACATATCCAACACATGAGTCAGGTTAAATATTGAATAATGCAATGCCTTCGTTCTGACCAATTCAAATGGTTGTGAACCGTCGGGTTCTATCTGTGTAAATATTCGACGCGATGGAAATTCAGTAATAAACTTACGGGCAATATCTTCTTTCCCCAGAAAAAGGGCGATACGAGTTGCCTGAACTTCGAAAGCTGTTCCATGGTTGTTTTTCGTGTTATATTCATGGTTACCAATTTCTGAAGTGAGCATCCAATTCAAATATTCACTGAACCATTTGTTCAGCGCTTCCTGATCCTTCACAGTAAAAGCAGGAGATTTTTTCAATAATTCTACCCCTTCAAGCATTTCAACAAAGGTATAGGTTTCAATCATTCCGGCGCCACGACCTTTTCCGTTAAAATGGCCGGATATGGTTTGTCCGTAGTTCAGATTCGGATTCATGCGGGTAGCGGGATTTAAAAACCAAATCCGCAGATTTTCAACTGCTTTTGCAGCATACTTTTCGTCCGTAGTAAAGTAATATGCCAACGACAAATTCACAATTCCCTTGGTCATTGTAGCCAAATTAACTTTATCAGAGGTCAATACATCCAGATTCCGCTCGCCATCTCTTCGAATATAGGGTCCATTTGGATTTTCAGGATCGGGCCACCAATAAGGAGCGCAACTGAAATAATCGTGTTTATCGCCACTTGGCGCCGGTTTTTCTTTGTCAACAACCGAAGCAATGGTCTGAGTCAGGTTCTTATCAGCTTCTTTGATAATGTTTTCAGTTACTTTAGAAGGTGTTACTTTAGCTTTGTTCAATTGCTGAGGATTCCACACTCTAAGTTGAGCCTGCAACATAAAGGCTGAAAGAAAAAGAAATAAAATACTCAATATATGTTTTTTCATTATTATATTGATAAATAATAAGTTAGTAAATTAAACATTCAATATCTTTGACTGATTTGTTGATTACGCTGTAATAATAATTTTCATACAAAGGTTTTGCAAGCATTTTATCCACCCTGTATAACTGCCAGCGGAGTTTTTGTTGAACACTATCCCAATCTTTAATCTGTTTGAAAGGGAAATCTGTTACTTGTTTGCCAATAAAAGGTAGCAGAAAATCTATCGCCTTCACAATGCATCTTCCGTCCTCCGATTTACTATCCAATAAGTTTATATTTAGTGTGTTAGCAATTGCACACATATCCAGAAAATGCGTGATATTATAAACCGAATATCCGAAAGCCGTGGTTCTTGCCAATTCCAAAGGTTGTGAGCCGTCCGGTTCGATTTGTTTAAACAGTCGTTTTGCCGGAAACTGGTCAATTATATTTCTGGTCAGATCCTCTTTTCCAACAAACAAAGCATACCGAGCCACCTGCACATCATAAGCGGTACCGTGATTGTTTTTTGCCGATCTTTCTTCATTTCCTATTTCAGAAGTCAGCATCCAATCAAGATACGTTGTAAACCAGTTATTTAACTCTTCACGATCTTTCTTTTTAAAACTTTTCGATGTTTTCAGTAGCTCAACGCCATCGAGCATTTCCACAAACGAGTAAGTATCCAACACGCCTTCACCACGTCCTTTCCCTTCCTTTCGTCCGGGAATTGTTTGTCCGAAATTCATATTCGGATTCATTTTAGTTTCCTTATTGATGAACCATATTCTTAAATTTTCGACCGCTTTTGCTGCATAATTTTCGTCATTTGTAAGGTAATATGCTAACGAGAGCAGGTAGACACTTCGCTCCATTTTGCTCAAAGGCATTCGGTCTAATTTGTCAATCTCACGATTTACAACGCCATCTTTACGAATATACGGAAGTCCATCCACTTTTTTAGGATCGGGCCACCAATAACGCCCCATACTCATATAATCGTGTTTATCGCCGCTTGGCGGTGTCATGGGCTTATCCATTACAGTTACCAATTTAGTGGTCAAGTATTTATCAGCTTCCCGGATTACATATTTTGCAGCTTCCGAATTGAGCGATTTGGCATTGTCAATGCTTTGCATGTTCCAAATTCGGGGTTGAGCATAAGAAATATTGTTAATGAAAATAATGCCGAGAATTAATAAAACGTATTTATGAGCGTTCATTTCTAAATTTAATTTTTCGATTGAAGAAAATATATTTCGGAATATAAAGTTTTTAATTGATCTGTTTTTAATTTCCATTCCTCATGTTTTTTTAATGGAACATGCATTAATATTATTTTCTTAGGATTTAGTTTATTAAGAACATATTGTAGATTTTCGGATGAATTTAGTATGTCGTAATAAAGAAATGCTACATCAACATTGGGAATGTAAGTCTTGTCATTCTCAAAATAGGATTTAAAATTATTGAAATCAGCATCGCCAGAGTGAAAAATTTTTATTCCATCGGTTATAATTGTAAATGCTGAATTAAACATATATTCCTCCAAGTCGATACCATTTTTTATAAATGGTAAGTGTTTTATCGAATGTGATATAATGTCTACGCCATCCAGAGTTGTTGATAAACTGCCATTTAACTCAGGAGTTAACTCAATAAACTGTTTTTTGCAACTTATAAAGCCAAATTGATCTCCATCGATAAAAACAAGAGCAGGCTTGTTAGTTACTAAACGAATATCTCGATTCTTTTTTAAGTATTTAAAAATCAGAGCAGGATTGCAATGATCCTTGTGATAATGAGTCAGAAAATATAAGTTGACATTATCAAAAGGCGATAATCCTTCCATAATAGCATTCAGCGTATCTTTCTTTGGAATATCGAAAGCCCCATAACTTTCAGAAAACAACGCATCGATTAGTATTTTATGTTGCGATGTTTTAAGAAGATATCCCTCGTTTCCAATGTAAGTTATATCAATTCCAGGATTTACTGCTTTTGTGGCTATTAAGCTACTGAGTAAAAGTAGCAATATCCAAATTGTTATTCTTTTTTTGATAATCATTGTTGAATGCAAGTGATTGAATTAATAATTTGTTGTTTTTACTCCATGCGATAACAGTTCGATATTGTCGGTTCTGAAAGGCGTTGCCGGAAAGCCTTCTTTGTTTCTCAGGCTACCCTCTGTCCAGTTACTCCAACCATAGCGAACAGCAACCGGTTGATTTACAGCTTCGGATGAAACCAAGATTTTGTTTCCAACAATTTCCGCCTTTGCCGGAACAAATTTTTTGTCCGCTCCGCAAATACTGAATCCTTTTATTTCGCCATCTGCAACTAATCCGCCGTAAATATAGTCGAAGTTCAGAATAGCTTTATTGTCAACCAACTTGAGCGATTTGTAAAGTGGACCCGAAAAAGGAAATTTGTATCCGTAAGTTTGATTCAGCGCAATAGCTGCTAACCGTTCGCCAACCGGTTTTTTGTCGGTTGGATGAATGTCGTTTTTATTTCCAACATCGAGTGTGACGGCCATGCCTGTGTTTTTTACGTTTTGCCATGTTAGCAGTTGTGCTTCGCGAAGTTCAGCCCACATAGGACGTGTGCCGTATGCAGGATGATCATAATTAGATAATTGTACAAATAAAAATGGCATTTTCGGGTTTTGAAAGTCAGCCCGCCATTCGCTGATTAATGCTGGAAAGAGCGTTTGGTATTGTTCGGCGCGGGGTGCGTTTGCCTCGCCCTGATACCAAATAACACCTTTGGCTGTGTATGGAATAATTCGTTTCAACATGGTGTTGTACAATCCGTAAGGACGTTTGTAATGTTTTTCACCCATCGGTTCAACCGGTCGAACGGCTTTGTGACCGGCTCTTACCGAATCAAAATAAATTTTTAGCCCTTTTTCATATTCCGAATACAATTGTTCGTATTTTTCTTTTCCCATCCCGCTCAGGTAATTTTCGTATGAAGTTACTATCGGAGCATGATCGGGATGTTGAAGTAATGTTTCACGGCTCATCCAAACTTCTGCAGCCGTTCCGCCTTTGTAGCAACAAATGATACCAATGGGAACGTTTAGTTCTTTTTGTAATTGTTTGGCAAAAAAGTAAGCCACACCCGACATTGGTCCTACGTTTTCGGTAGTTGCGGTACGCCAGTTCATGTCGCCACGTGTACGGTCGCCTTCGTATACCACTGCCGGAACAAGCACAAACCGAATGTTTTTATTTGTGGCTGAAACAATTTCTTGTTTTCCACCATCCGATTTTTCGAGCTGAAAAGCCATATTGGATTGTCCACCGGCAATCCACACTTCACCTACGTACACTTCGTTGAGTTTCACAGTTTCGCTATTTGAAGCAACCGTCAAACTGTAAGGTCCACCGGCTTTCATGGGCGATAAGTTCAGCGCCCATTTTCCATTTTCGTTGCTCAACGTTTTGTGTTTTTTCCCCTGAATTTCTACTGAGACTTGTTGCGAAGGAGCTGCAGTTCCCCAAAGTTCCACTTTGGCATTGCGTTGTAGTACGACACCTTCGTTGAAAAGTTCGCCAAGTTTGAGATTTTGCGAAAAAGCGACTAAACTCAAAAACAGAAAGATAGTAACGTTCAATATTCTTGATTTCATTGTAAGGTAATCATTTATTTAATCAATATTTTTTTAATAGATTCACCGTTATTGTCGTTGCAATAGATTGATCCTATAACATAGTGTTTGCAAAAAAAAATGTCCATCTCTGCGTTACATTCGCAGCAAAAACTACTCATCCTGCCTTGACCTTGACGTTTTTATATCAAACACCGGGTTTTCTTTCAGGTATTACATAATTATCAGTACTTTAGAAAGAAATACTAATCAAGGTCTGCGCATGAATTGTAAAATTCAATGTAATCGAAGCGAGCAATATAAAACTATAAAAAGCCTTCATTTAATTGATTTTTTTCTTATATTCTTAGTTTAAAAAATTACTTTTGGTCAACCAATTTATTGGTCGACCAAAAATACAATATCTATTTTCAATAAAAAAATTTTTTGCTGCTTTTTTTTTGAAATATGTTGTAGAACATAAAATTGGTCGACCAGGTTTCTTTGATTGGAAATTTTCAAAATACTTTAATCGTTTTCAGAAATTCAAAAAGAGCTTTATTAATTTCCGCTTTTTTATCAGGATCGAAACCTCCGTGTTTTCCTCCGTCAACGGTAATAAATTCATTGTAAACGCCGGCTTCGTTGAGTTTTTTCTGCAGAATCACCGACTGTTCGTAGGGTACGATAGGGTCGGCATTGCCATGAACAATAAAAACGGGTGGACTTGTCTTTTTGATGTGCGTAACGGGTGAAACGGATGCACGAAATTCCAAATCGTCGGCTTTATTGTCCAGCCAACGAGTGAGTGATTTGAATCGACTCATATCCGAATTCATATCGGTAAAATCGGTGGGAGCGTAATTACTAATGATGGCCGCTACACGCATATCGGTTTTTTCAGGACAATTTCCATCAAAACGGTTGTCGTTTTCGAGCAATCCGCCCATTAATGCTAAGTGAGCGCCGGAGGAACCGCCTTCGATAACTACTTTATTAGGATTGATATTCAATTCTTTGGCGTGAGTTTTTATGTATTTCAGGGCGCAACGGATATCTTCGATGGCTGCCGGAGCCGGAGCAACCTGTACCAAGCGGTATTCAACATTCGCTACGGCAAATCCGGCTTTAAAATACGAACTAAAACCGTTCTGGCTCTCTTTTGTGCCATGATTCCAACCTCCACCGTGAATGTGAAGTACGATTGGCGTTGGTTTCGTGCTCGTTGGATTATAATATATATCGATGCGTCCGTCCCAACCATTAACCGAGGAATAAACGACATCAATTTTCGATTGGTAGTTTTCAGGAAACTGTACCTTTTTGATTTCAGTTTCTTGTGAAAAACAAGTCATAAATATAGTTAGTAGCAAGTTTGCAATTAAAAATGATCGTTTCATAATTGTATTCATTTTTTAATTTTAAGTACATAAATTGTTAATTGAATGAAGTTACTCATGATTCCTTCCAAAGCTCGCGAATTTTAATCAAATCCTTTTTCATGGCCTCGAAAACAACCTGTGGGTCAACTGTAATTTGCCGGTTTCCCTTTTCGGCGCCGCCTAAATCGTATTCGCAATGTAGCGATACTGGCACATTGATATGATATGTTTTAAGCAAGTGAAAGAATTTTTTGAAATCCACCATTCCTTCGCCAATCGGAACATTGATTAACTGCCATTTTCCATCTACTTTTCCCCATTTATAATCTTTCACAACTATGGTTTTTATTTGCGGACGAAGTAATTCAAAACCATTGACCCATGAGTTGGCTCCTTCAACCGTGGCATGTCGAATGTCATATTGAGTTCCAAAGTACTGATGATCTGCTAATTTCAAAATGTCATACACTTCCCAATATGAACCGCCCACCAAATTTCCGGCATGATTCTGATAACAACCCACCAAGCCGAGTTTTTTATTCAACAGACTTAGTTCTTTTATTTGTTGTGCATACATTTCTATTGATTCGGGCAATGATTTTCCCGATGGATATTTAAACCACGCCGGTCGGTAATATTTAATGCCACACTCCGAGGCGGCAGTTAATACATCCACATCTACTTTATTATGAACACTTTCGATAGTAGTGGCTATCATTATTACTTTCGAACCCCCCTTTTTTATTTCGGCAACCGCTTTCGGCAAATCGGTTTTTACGGTGGCAGGTTCCACATGTCCGCCTTTACGCACGGTAAGGTCAATGCCATCAAATCCCATTTCAGCAACTTTTTCACCCAATGCCTTGCCATCGAGGAATTGAAGATGTTTGGAAAAAATGCAAACTTCGAGTTGATCCGTTTTCTGAGTTGTCTTAGTCTGTGCTACAATTTTAAAATTGCTTACACATAATAATATTGTCAGTAATATTAAAATATTTTTCTTCATCTTTTTTAAAATTTTATTTGGTTGATATTCAATTCAATATTTTCTTATTTTTTATAGTTCACAAAAAACAGTCGGTATCCCTTCGCATTTTACGCTTGCTACATTTTTACCGCCATTTAATTTTACTCGTATAATGGCTCTGCCGTTGTACAATTCCACTACCCGCGAACCGGATGAAGTGCCAAGGTTATCAATTAATTGACCATCGCCTGTAAGCCCGAAACGAACTACATTTCGAGCATCCAAACATTGAATTTTATTGGCGTCGAATAATTTTACCTCTATGGTAGCCGTGTCGTTTGATTGAGCAATTTTTTTCAAGGTCATTAGTGCAGGCTTATCCCATTTTTCGGTTTGATAATTTTGCTTTATTTCGTCGGTAACAGTTATTTTTCCCTTTTTTGCAACAACTTTAATTGTGTTTTCACCCGAATTATACTTCACATTCCAACGAAAGCCGGCAGCCGGAAAGTCCTGCGAGTTACGTTTTTTAATGCCATTACTTTCTCCGTTCAAGATTAATTCTGCCTGATCGCAATTGGAATATACTTTCACCATTTTTTCTTCACCGGCTTCGCCCCAGCGCACAGGCCAGGAATGACCGTAAATATGCGCCATCGGTTTCTCTGTCCAGTACGATTGAAAAACATAATAGGCTTCTTTTGGCGTTAAATCGCGCTCCACTACCCCTTTCTGATTCATATACGGAACCGGATTATCGGGACGAACAGGGGTTGAAAAATCTTTGAAAATCCAAGCTGCTGCGCCGGTGAGATTCGGCATGGTTTCCTGTTCTTTCAAGTGCCATTCAAACAAATTACAAATATAGGATTCACTCCAGTCGCTGATTTTCGAAGCACGTGCCGCACCACTGTATCGCGCTGAATCACCAGCCTTTACGTCGACGCCACCGGTTTTTATTTCCTGCAATGCTTTGTCGGGAATTTCGGAATGTCGTCCGGCATGACTGTCGCCGCCCCATTCGGCATGGAAAAAGTGTTTCACCGATTTCATTTCTTTTTCAGTCATTTCTTTGTATTCGGTGTAAATTCCCCTGTACCAACCTGCCCAAACGGAAGGTGAATATACATCGGGAATGTCTTTGGCAAAATCGCAACGGCGAATGGATGTTTTGCGTGAAGGATCAAGTTTATGAGCCAACTCATTCAAAGATGACATGAAATCACGAACTTCTTTTTTATCGTAAGTAGGGAAATCACCCGGCCAGTCGTTCTCATTTCCAAGTCCCCACAAAATAACGGCGGGATGACTGCGATGTTGCGTTATCATATTTGTCATCATGCTGTATGCCTGATTCTTATAACGTTCGCCACCAACTCCGCCCCGACACCACGGAATTTCCTCCCAAACCATGATGCCCAGACTATCGCATAAATTGAGAATAATGCGCGATTGCTGATAATGCCCCAAACGAATAAAGTTGACACCCATTTCTTTCATCAATATCATTTCCCGGCGCATTAAGTCTTCGGTCATAGCTGCTCCAAGTCCGGCGTGGTCTTCGTGGCGATGCGTTCCACGGATGAATAAACGCTTCCCGTTAAGCATAAACGGACCGTTATCCACAAATTCGTAATTTCGGAAGCCAAAATGCTGAATCAAGGTTTGCGTTCCCGCATCGCTGCTAACTGTTGTTTTACAGGTGTATAAATTTGGATTTGATGGCGACCAAAGTATAGGTTTTTTAATGTGATTGGCATAAACTGATTTTTCAGTATCGGTTAAATCAATGTCAGGATTAACCGTAGAAATGATTTTCCCGGTTGGATCTGAAATTTCAATTTTCAGAGTTGCTTTTGTCAAATCCGATTTATTCACTGTTTTCACAACGACTTCAAATTTTCCAAGTTGTCCTTTATTATCAACTTCCGAATTAATATTCAATCGTTCAATTGATACAGCCGGAACATAAATCAGGTTCAGGTACCTGTAAATACCACCGTAAACATTAAAATCGGATAAACTCGATGGAATCATTTCATTATCACGGGAATTATCACAACGAATGGAAAGCGGTATTTTACCTTTAAATCTTTCCGAAGCAGCTTTGTCTTTCAGGAATGTCTGTGCTGCATCGGTTATATCAACCGTCCATTCGTCATACCCGCCAATGTGCGAACCAACTTTGGTCGTGTAAATATATACGTCGGTTTTTTGTCCGGCTCCCTCGAAATGTAATAATGTTCGACCGTTTTTGAATGGATTTTTCAGTTCCAGTTGCGTTCTGTACCATCCCGGTCCCTGATAATAATTAATGTCCGGATCCACTCCATCAAAAGCGTTGAAACAATGCGGTAACGCTACATTTTCCCATTTTGGTTGACATTCAGGATTTCCGGGTTTAATAATGGGTCGAACCGCTTCCCATGCACTTCCTAAATCTTCTTTCAGGAATTGCCAGTGGTGGTTTAAGCGGATGTTGTTTTCTGTCTGCGCAAACAAACTTGTTGTAAAACATAAAACTAAAAAAATCAGATGAATGGTGTTGTGTTTTTTCATGATATTAGTATGTTTAAAATCAATCATTTATAAAATAAATTTGATAGTTTTTCCTGACTTTAAGGTTTGAAGGCGGATTAAATAAATGCCCGATTTCAAATCGGAGACTGCCATTTGTTTTTGATAGTTCCCGCCATCCTGATTTTCATTTTGAATCAACGTTTTGATTTTTTGACCATTTATACTGAAAATGTCAATTCCAACCGTTTCTTTTTCAGGTAAATAATATTGAATTAGAATGTTTTTTGAGCTTGAATTTGGTATTACTTTAAATTCATTTTCATTGTTCATTGAATAAGTATCAATTTTAGAAGTCGGTTCTTCCTGAATGGAAAAACTATTGAAATGGAGTATTTCGTCGCGCAAATCGGCAGGAGTGTTTAAACTTCGGTAAATTCCCCATTTAGGTCGGATAAAATTGTTGTCAGCACGAATAGTGAGTAGTTTATTATTTGTGTAACTCAATATTGTACTATTATCGCTCAGCTTTTTTATATTGATGGAATAGGTTCCGTTTTCATTATCAATTCTAATTCTTTCAGTAGCTTCGACCCATGTGTTTTCGAACGACGAAAGATTTACTGAAGTCAGCTTGATTGAACTTAGATTTGAGTCGGAGTAATAATTTAGTTCTAACTTATTCGGGCTTCCTTTGCGGGCTGTCAGCACAAAAATTGGATCATCGTCATCGCCTCCAACTGCTTTTACCTGATGAATATGTGTAAAACTGGATGAAGGCTGAAATCCGGTCGGAACTTTAAATCTCCATTTATAAATGACTGTTTCGCCCGAAACTCCTTTTAAATTTGCCGGCGAGGCATCGTATGTTTTTATTTCTACCCGTTGACGGTCAAAGTTGATGCAACGGTCGTTATCAGGAGTTACGTGAATATAAAATGCAAATACATACTGATTTAGCGTTGCATCCCAAACTTCGGTAATATGTCGCCCGAACTCGGGGTGAACGCATTCGGCGCTTTCAACCACATCGCCGCCGTTTGGTGCTAACACGCTGTTGATTAATTCGTAGGTATTTCCGGGTCCATCTGCATTCAGAATTGTTTGAGCCATTGTGTTTTCGGAAAATCCTATAAAAACACAAAATAACAATATTTTGAAATTTATTTTCTTCATTTTACATTTATATATCTTTTCAATGCTTCCAAATAATAATAATCGGCGTACGAAATCGGTACATCAATTTCCGACTTTTTCGGCCAGTTTCCGGTGGAGTGTTTCAGAATAAATAGTCCGTTTTCACCTTGTTGAGCTAAATAATCATCTGAAGATAGATTTTTTAAAATGGTTTCAGCCATTTTGAAATATTCAGGATGATTTTTTACGTACGAGCTTAGTTCAATTAATGCTGAGGCTGTTATAGCAGCGGCTGAAGCATCGCGAGGTTCGTTCGGAATGTTGGGTGCA
Source organism: Paludibacter sp. UBA5753 (assembly GCA_002427615.1). GTDB lineage: Bacteria > Bacteroidota > Bacteroidia > Bacteroidales > Paludibacteraceae > Paludibacter. Next base: position 51,076 of record DIFH01000146.1, on the reverse strand, counting down.
TTGTAGTCCCAGTATGGAATTTTATCTTTGGGTAATGTCGGATAATTAATAATATAAGCGGCAATTTTCTGAGCCTGTTCCAAATATTGGGGGTCTTGTGTTTCGCGATACATCATGGTAAATCCATAAAGTCCCCAGGCTTGTCCGCGTGCCCACGAAGAATTATCAGCATAACCCTGAGCAGTTTGCTTGTGAAGCACAACTCCTGTAATACTATCATAATCAACCACATGATAACAGCTGTAATCGGGACGATAATGATTTTTCATGGTTTTATCGGCATGTGAAATGCAAATATCTTTGAGCTTTTCATTTCCGGTCATTTTGGAAACTTCACACAGGAATTCCAGATTCATCATATTATCTATTATGACCGGATATTGCCAGTCTTTTCTAAAATCCCACGATTTTATAAGCCCAACCTGAGGATGGAAACGAGTTTCAAGCGATTTCGCACCGGTAATCAACACCTTTTTATAATCGGCATTTCCCGTAATCCTGTAACCGTTTCCATAAGAACAATACAGCATAAATCCCAAATCATGCGTGTCTTTGCGGTATTGAACATCGGCATTTAAACCGGTATAATACTCTGCTTCAGTTTTAAATTTATCATTTCCGGTTAGTTCGTACATATACCACAACGAACCGGGGAAGAAACCGCAAGTCCAGTCTTTCGTGCTTGCAAAAACAACTTTACCGTTTTCGAAAGTTCGGGGATTTGATTTATCGGCTTTATATTTTTCAGCTGCAGCAAGCAACTGATATTCAGAACGATCCAATGCTGTCTTTATCCATTTTTCAGATTGGGTAGTTTTAGCATTTAAAGACGAAATTACTGCTAATGTCAGGAGTAAGCCTACACTGATTTTATTAAAAAAACTCATGTTCCAAGGTGTTTAGTTATTATTGTATTTTGGTTATTTTAAGGGTTTTGAAATTCCAAGCCAAAGTATTGGATTCTTGAGCGGCATATTGCGTTTACTTTCATCGCTTGGAAAATCGGCGCTGCATTTTTCCCAAATGGAAACCCATTCCGGCTGTTGTTGCATTATAGCTGCAAAAATCATAAAAGGTCTTCTGCCGGGTTGTTCGTCCCAGTGTGAAATATCTTTTGCATAAGGCCATTTGGTTTTATCCAAGATAAATGGTTTTATAAAATCGATCGCTTTTCGCATTCCTCTTCCATCGTTCAATTCAAAAGTCCAACTATTTAAAATATGAGCTAAAGTTGCAGCGCCATCTAAATTGAAAAGCAAATAGGCATAAGGTTTAGTTCGTTCAATTTCGAGAGGGAAACTGCCATCGATTGCCATTTGATTGGTTAGCAGTTGGTTCTTGTAAAAGGTGCGGCATTTTTCCAAACTAATTTCATCGCCTACAAAACTTGCATAAGCAGCTACCTGTGCATGCCACCACGTTCCGTGATTGTTTTTGGCATTCATTTCGTCGATGCCGTAGGGATGGGTATTGAGCCAGTTTAAAAATGTAGCGAACCACTGCTTGATAGTGGCTGCATCCGATGAACTTAAATAAGGCGATTGCTGCAAAATTTCGACCGACTTTACGACTTCTATCAACGAAACGGCGTCGATTATGCCAATGCCTCGTCCGGTATTGACGCCCTTAATTGCTTGTGCATAAAGCAAATGTGGATTCATTAAAGTTGCAGAGTCTACAAACCACGCTTTCAGATGTTTTACAGCTTGTTGAGCATATTGCTTTTTGCCGGTTAGCAAATAGGCTGAAGTTTCGGTACCTACTATCCATGAAAATCGTCCGATGGCTTTGAGATGATTATCGAAGTTATCGGGATTATTTAATCCATCTTTTCGAATATAAGGTCCGTCAGGTTGATTAGGATTTTGCCACCAGTAAGTTGCTTCGGAATAGTAATCATGAGTTCCACCGGCGCTTCTCGGGCACGAGTAGGCTGTAACAGTTACAGGTTTTAGAAGTAAAAAACTATCGGCTAACAGGAGAACTCTTGCTTTCTCTAATTGAATTATATCCGTTTTGATTTGGGTCGTTAGAACATGCGTATTATATTTTTCTTCTTTATTTGATGAAAAAACTGAAACCGGGTAGGCGGCTATCAATATAAAAGCGAATATAATTTTTCTCTGATAACACATGATGTTAAATTGCAGGAATAAATTGATTAGATGAACGTGAATTCAATAGAATACATTATTTGAACAGTCCATTGTCAGACATAAAAACCAAGTGAATTATTGATAATAAAGCAGATATGTCGGTAAACCCACATTAATTCCACTTTAATTTTATTATTTGAGCACATTCTCTTTTAGGAAAACAACAATTGCTTCTTTTATTTCATTCTGTTTTTCTTTTGTATAACCGCCATGCCCACCGCCGGGTATCGTGATAAAGGTATGCTTTACGCCAGCCTCCGTTAATTTCTTATCCAAATTTACCGATTGTTGATAAGGGACGCGTTTATCGGCATCGCCATGAGTTATAAAAACAGGAGGATTATCTTTTGAAACATAGGTAATTGGAGAAAGTAACTTTGCAAAAACGACATCATTCTTTTTATCCCCCAGCCATTCAAAAATTGCTCCATCATTCAGTACTTTTGTTTCACCATTCGAAAGGGTTTCATATAAAGTAGATGGCGTTGATTGTGCAATAACAGCGGCTATCTTAAAATTGTCAGCTTGTTGACAATCATTGTCGAATTGTTTGTTGCTTGCTGTGAATCCTGCCAGCAAAGCCAAATGAGCGCCCGCAGAACTACCGGAAAAAACAATTTTATTTCTATCAATATTGAATGAATCTGCATGATTCACCATATATAACATGGAACAACGAACATCTTCAACGGCAGCCGGAGCTACGCCTTGAGAGCTTAGACGATATTCTACGTTAACAACCGCAAACCCGAGTTTAAAATAAATTCCAAACCCACTATATGATTCTTTGTTCCCTTGACGCCACGCTCCACCATGTATCAAAAAAACCACAGGGGCAGGTTTATCTTGTTTTGGAGGTAAATAAATATCCATTCTTCCCTGCCAATCTTTTACTTGTTTGTACACTACATCAATTTGCTTGGTATAGCCGATTGGCAAGTTGAGAACATTTGTTTGTGCTAAAGCATTGATAGTGAACAATAGCGAGAAAAAGATAACCCATTTCATTTTTTTCATTTTTTTCATTTTTTAAAATTGTTTATTTTAGTAGTAATTCCGTTTTATTCAACCGAAAATATAATAATGATAGACAGAATTAACATACAAGATGTTCTTTGGCTTTCAAAATAGAATATGTTTATTCGCTTTATTTCTTGATAAATTTTGAATTTGAAATTTGATTGTCGCTTTTACATCTGACAAAATAAACGCCAGGTTTCAGATTTTCAAGATTAATTTCAGTTTCATTGTTTTTTAGAATCAGTTCTTTAATTAATTTACCTGATTCTGAAAGAATTTGGATAATCGTATCCGCATGAATGTTAGCCATACTGATTCTCAGCGTTTTTGTAACGATGGAAGGATAAATTTTCAGTTTGTTCTCGTTCGTTTTTGGTAAACCTGTGTTTGCCATTTTACGTGCGGCAAGTTGAGCTTCATAAAGCGACGGAGGAAATAATCCGCTCTTATTTTGCCCTTCTACAAAACCTATTGGAAAATTTGTAGCGCTTATTGGATTACCGGTTATTGTTTTTGCAAAACATCCGATGGCATAATTCTGAGCGGTCGGTGGTTGTTGAAGTGCAATCTTACCATAAGTGGCATCTACATCACAATTCCATAGTACTGAATGAACTGCCGCCCAACCATGTCCTGTTCCCATTGCTACTCTGTTATAAAGTCCAAGCACAAAATCACGCTTCAGATTTATTTCCTTATGATTATCGTACAACATGCCCTGTGTCCATTGGCGGTGACCTTCATTCGCAGCGTTAATTGCATCCGAGGTACAACGCAGAAAAACATTACCCGAAGTGCTCGAAGTTCCGTTCGAAATATAATGATGCCGACCCTTGCTGGCGTAACAGTTTTTGAAAAGATTCAATTGAGAATAAACGTAGGTGTTAAAATTATACATGCGTTCGCCGGTAATAATAGCGACAGGATCGATAGCTGAACAATCGGTAAAAGTGCTTCGAGAACACGCTTCGGTTATAATGCCCGACTGCCCAAAATGTATAAACGTACAGTTTCGCGCCCAAGCATTTTCGCAACTTTTAAATCGTGCAGCTTGCCAGGCATGCGCCTCATCTTCACCGCCAAGCGTTTCAATATCAATTCGTAAATTTTCTAAACCTACCTGACTAATTAAACCTGTCATATCTGGTTTGTAAATATAACTTTGCGAAATGGATTTGTTAAGTGTATAAAAAACAGGCGCATCTACCGCAATTTGATTTCCGTTAATGGCTGTAATGTAGCGGTTATAATTGATGGGCAATTGTCCTGCAACCCAGCGTTCGTCGGGATCGGTAGGAGCTGAAGGATCAGGATAAGGTACTCCGCCCTGATTGACTGCATTAATCCATGCCTGTGTGCAGGGATGATAAATAATAATACGGTCGCCAACAGAAAATAAAGCAGCATTCTCAACAGAAAATGTGCAGCTTCCAACTTCCACTATTGCATCGGTGATATTAGTTTTGGTATTACTAATTTGTTTTGTACCATTTATTTGCGAATTATTTCCGAGTGTAATTACAGTACGTTGTGCGGGTGTATTGCCCCGAGCAAAAATAATGGTTGAATTTGAAGGATCATTACCTTCGCCAACGCCACGTAAAACTACGCCATCATTTTTTACGTAAAGAGAGCCGTAAATATCATATTTTCCTGCATTTAGCAACAAAGCTCCACGAATGCCTTCACTATTTTTCGGTAAAGCTCCCACATAATCAATTGCATCCTGAATATGTTTGGTATTATCGCCTGCAATGGGTGAAATTGTTTTTACAACTGCAACTTCAGGTAAATCAACTCCACCGCCTTTGTAACCGGCATGACTAAAGTCAGGAATTTTAAATCCTTTGTTATCCGCATTATAGGTCAAAGAACCGTTGTTGCCAACAGTTAATAATGCCGACTGCCAGGGCGTTTGTGCGAACAAAAACCCAATAGCGACAGATAACATGGAAGAAATAAACAGCTTTTTCATCAGGGAAAAATTATGAATTTCTAAAAAATTATCGCAGTCCGATATTTTTACCGTCGGTTCCTTTTCCTTTCAAAACAGAAGAATCGGAAAGTTTATAATCGTTGGTAAATTCCGGATTTTCAGTCAGCAGATTTTTAGATTTTGCTCCTTTCGTGTATTCCGGTTTCGGGCAATTATAAAAACAACAATTTGAAACTTTGTTGTATAAATACCAAAGCGAGAAGGAACTTTTTGCCTGAGAATTGGAAAAAATGGAATTATTTATTTTTACATACATAATTCGTGAAAGATTTAGAATTGACGGACTTTCAGCCTTCCCAACCGAATCGAAGACGCAATGATTTATTGTAAGTGAACCTCCGACAGTCGATTCATCATTGCCACCTCGATAATAATCAAGTGCATAATCAGTCAGATTTGCAAACACCGTATTGTTGAGAATAACAGTTTCGGCATTGTATTTTCCATCTTCTTTTTCAGCATGTAAATTAATTCCCCTGAATGAATCGTGCAGGACTGAATTTGAAACGACAATGGAATCGGCCATAGTGCAATACAAACTGCTAAAGATAGAACTGTTACTGTTGCTAAAACCGGAAATATCGCAATTGTCGACAAACAATGAATAACGCAAAGCATGATCGCCGGAAATAAAAGCAAAATCAGGAGAAATATTTTCATTTTTACTATCTATTTTCACGCCTTTAATCCGTAAGGTAACGTCAGAATTAATTTCAAAAACAGCTTTTCCGGCAGCTGAAGCTTCCATTTTTATAATCGGTTTCGATTTTAGTTTGGATGAAGCCTTAATTGTCAGATTTTTAGTAAGACTAATTTTTCCTGTTTCCACATAAACTCCTGAATCAAGCAGTAAAACATCATTTCCTTTAGCTTGATTTACAGCATTATATAAATTGTTTTTGCCTGGCTTTACTTTTATTGTTTTACCGGAAATCACTGTTTTAGGTTTAAAAACAAGTTCTCTGAAATTCCATTCAGGTCCACAGTTTTCTGAATTTGTAATTGATGTTTTTAGCTTGTCACCGATGTTCTGAAATGCTCCTACAACCGGATTGGTACGTTTTTGACCAATAATATCCTGCTTTACGACAGGAATTTTCTCTGCTTTTACCGTTGAATAAATTATATCGAATCCGTTGTAGTTAGCTTTTAACACTTCACCTGAAACGGTTCCCTTGTCATTTAAAAGCCCTTTGGCAGAAATCATTAAATTATTCGAAAGTGTTATTCCATTGGTATTGTCGTAACTTTTGATTAATTCTTTTTCTTTCGGACAGTAAACAATATTATTGATTAAACTCGTGTTCTGCGGTGTTACGATTCTGTTTCTTTCGCTTCGGCCCACACAAAAGTTCCACGGTAGAAGACAATCGTAAAACGTATTGTTAGCAATCAGTACGTCTTTAACCGGCATGTAACCATTCAAAGGAGAATCCGGAATGCCATTCATAATGGTTAATGGAGAACGGAATTCATCGCCCGTAAGTTTGTAAAGGAAGTTGTTGTAAATTTTGTGTCCGGAATTGATGACCCGAATTCCTCCTGTAAAAGGTTTTCCGTTGCCAATAAACCAGTTTCCGGCAACTGTGGCACGGTCGCCATGCCGCAAAACCAGACTTCCTTCCGATTCGAAGAATATGTTATTCAGGATTTTATTATCGCTCGATTTAATGGAAACAATTTCTACTTCCCCGTTACAATGATCAAAATAATTTCCTTGTACAACTGTTTCTGAACTGTTTAAACAAACTTCGCTTGTTCCTATACGAATAGTTTCCCCACCATTTGAACCGAGTCGTGGTCGTGGTCCGAAATAATTATGAGCAATCAAATGGTTGTTGTGAATGCTGTTTGAATCGTTGGGACACACAATTAAAGTTGTTCCCACATTGGTTTTGCCTCCCAAATAACAATGGGAAACTTCGTTGTATTTTCCCCAGAAAGCCACCCAGTTATCTTCCTTTTCCCGGAAGGGTTGATTGAATTTATCGACGACACAATTCATTACCCGACAATGATAGGCATAATCCGCATTGGAAGTTTTAAAAAGGATGACAGTCTTTGTCGGTGTATGACCATTCGTAAATACAAGTCCGTTGACATCAAGATATTCCCCTGAAATTGAAAGATTGGAAATACCTTCAATCCAAACTTTTCCGGGAGTTTCCGCTTTGAGCGTTATGTGTTTTTTTTCCGTTCCTTTCGCTTTAAACTGAATCTGGATATCTTTCCAAACGCCATCGGCCATAATGATACAATCGCCGGGAACTGCGTTTTTAATCTTTTGATTTAATTCTCCTGAAGTTGAAACGGCATAATCTTTAGCCTGAATCAGCGAAATTGATAAAATGGCTGTCAGAAAAAGAATTAGATATTTTTTGTTTGTGTTCATTTTCAATAGTGTTGATATATTAGATTTATTTGTGGATTAGGTTTTTATCGCAAGCCGATATTGCTCCCATCCAAACTTTTGCCGGTTAATCCGGATTTAGTTGATAAAATAAAGCTGTTTTTTTCAAAATTAGGATTGATAAACAGTATATTGGTGGATTGTGCGCCATTTTCCACTTTCGGTTTCGGACAAGCATTAAAATCACAATTGGAAATCTTATTTTTCGAACCGGAAAGTTTTACGGACATTTTGGCCATCGAATTGTTGAATATAGAATTATTGATAGCTACATTTTTAATGCCTGTCAGTTTCAGTATGGTTTGTTTTTCGTCATTGCCCACCCGATCGAAAACACAATGATTGACTTTCAGCGAACCTCCCAAAGTTGATTCATCGTTTCCACCACGGTAATAATCAATAACATACTGACTGAAATGAGTGAAAACGCTATTTTCAAAAACCACATTTTCGGCACTGTATTTACCGACATCTTCTTTTTCTTCGCCCAGGCTGAATCCACGATACGAGTCTCTGAATACAGAATTTGAAATGATAATTGAATCGGCTAGGGAACCTTTGTATGCTTTGTAAATAGCTCCAGCCTCTACATTAAAATCATAAATTTCACAATTATCCAGCATAAAAAAATAACCCGTTGCGCCTTCTTTGGATGTAATGAAAGCATATTTTGCCGGAAACTCGGCTTTGCTATCGCCATTTATGGCAATTCCTTTCATTTTCAGACGTGCATTTCCGCCAATCTCAAATATACTTCCATTCGCTCTGTCAATTTTTAGCTTGACAACAGGTTTTTTATCTGAAGAAGATTGAATCGTAATATTTTTCGAAATATTTATTCTTTTAGTTACGACATATTCACCTTCTTTCAAAATCAGGATGTCGCCATTCCCTGCTTTTTTTACAGCATTATACAAATTATCGATTCCCGGTTCAACAGGGGTTGTTTTTCCAATAGGTTTTGCATTTTGAGTAGATTCTCTTGCAGCAGAGTTGTACCATTGCGGACCGCAATTGATAGAAGTGGCTATGACTACAGCCGGCTTTTCATCTTTATTTTGGAGAGCCCCAATGACTGCCTCGCCACGGAGTTGTCCTACTAAATCATATTTAACATAAGGAAGTTTTTTTGCTTTTACAGTTGTGTACGGCACATCAACGCCCCATACTTTTGTCATTAACGCTTCTCCTGAAACACAACCTGTTTCAGATAAAACTCCTTTACTGCTAATTAAGATGTTGTTGTTCAAAATAATTCCTTCTGTTTTATCGGCATGGTTGATGATTTCGTCGGTGTTCGGACAATAGACCAAATTATTGAGTAATAAAGTATTTTGCGGTGTCACCGTCCGGTCTCTTTCGCCAAAACCTGCTCCGAAAATCCACGGACTGGAGCAATCATAAAAGGTATTGTTGGCTATCACCACATTTCTGACCGGAGCATATCCGTTTGCCGGCGAATTTGGAATTGCATTCATGATGGTCAGTCCCGAACGGAAATCATCTCCACGCAGTTTGTAGAAGTAATTATTGTAAATCAGGTGACCTTCGTTTATAACCCGAACGCCACCGGTATTATCTTTTCCGTTTCCGAGAAACCAATTGCCCGAAACGGTGGCACGGTTGCCATGCCGTAAAGTCAGGCAACCTTCGCATTCGAAAAATGTATTGTTGGAAAATTTATTGTCGCACGATTTGTTGGAAATAATTTCCACTTCACCATTGCAATGTTCGAAATAATTTCCTTCAACAATGGTTGCAGAACTATTGGTGCAAACCTGACTGGTTCCAATTCGGATTGTTTCGCCGCCATTTGAACCCAATCGTGGCCTTGCACCAAAATAATTACGATAAATCAGATGATTGTTGTTTATCGAATTTGAATCGTTAGGCCAGACCACCAAAGTTGTTCCTTTGTTTGATTTTCCTCCAAAGTAACAATATTCGATGGTGTTATTTTTTCCATAAAGCCCGATCCAGTGATCGGATGAATCTTTAGCGGCGAGATTGTATTTGTCAATCACGCAATTGGTTAATACGCAATTGTATGCGTAATCTTTTGAACTTGTTCTAAAGTCAATCACAGTTCCTTTCGGACTACTTCCGTTAACGAAAACCAGTCCTGAAACCTGAAGCCATTTACCAGAAATCTGTAAACTTGATTTACCTTCCAATGTTACTTTTCCCGGAGTTTCGGCCATCAGATAAATCTGTTTGTCCATTTCGCCTGTACCTTTGAAAACTAGTTTCGCATCCTTCCAAACTCCGTTTGTCAGAATAATTGTATCGCCTGCAATTAAAGTTTCTACTTTTCCCTTGTATTGATCAATGTTTTCAACTTTATAGCTTTTAGCAAAAATATTGAATGAAATAAAAATTGTGAAAGATAATATAATAATCCTGAAATTCATTTGATTAGAGTTAGAAAAAATCTTAGTATTGTGAGACAAAATAAAAGTAGAAAAAATCACTGCTGTATGTTTTATACAGCAGTGATTTAAAGTTGATTATTTTACAACAGCATTTAGAAAAGCTTGTTTTGCAGTGTTGAGAGCTGTAACTCCTTCAGTAACCTGACGATCAATCGTTGTAGATGCATCTCTGGTAGCTATTGCCGCCGCAATTGCAGTTGCAAGAGCATTTTTTGCTTCCTGTGAAACTTGTCCTACGGCAGTTCCCACGGCAGTATTGTCGCTCAAAGCAGTTACTTCTGTAATCAGGTTATTCAACGGGCGACGGTCAGAAATATTAATTTTCCCCCAGAAAGCTTTGCCTGGAACTGCTAATGAAGTATTGGCAGCAACAAGTTCAGCAATGGTCACTCCAGGTTTAACTATAACAGCCGAATCGGCTTGCAATGCAGCTCGATAAGCCGCTGTATAGGAGTCGAAAGAACTTGCTGAAAGTGGTGCAAAATCTCCTTTGTTATAACCTACAACACAATTATCAACAAATGCTCTTTCTGAAGCAACATATTCACTGAATTGAGCAATATACTGATCTATGGTTTTAGGAACTACAACTATCGGCTCATCGACTGTGCAGGAACTCAATCCGAATCCCAATGCAACAGTGAATAATAAAAGTCTGAATATTTTTTTTATTTGATTCATAACGTTAAACTTTTTGAAATTAATACCCTTTATTTTGTGGAATTACCATATCGTTATTTGTATCGATTTCCTGTTGCGGAATTGGCAATAAAATTCGATCGCTAATAAATGAACTTTCTGTTGGTGGTACAATAGGACTGTATAACGAATATAAGTTGGTCCAGTCAGTAACAAAGATGCTTGTTTTCAGAATATTGATTGTCTTCTCAGGATCACCATAAGCTTTCCTCATTCTCAATAAATCGAACCAACGGTGATTTTCGAAAGCAAGTTCTTTACGTCTTTCGGTATAAACCGAATCCAACGCTTCAGTTTTTGAATCAAAACTAATGTAAGGTTTAACTTTGGCTCTATTTCTAATATCATTTACATTTTTTAATGCCGTTGGAAAATCATTTTGCTGAGCTGCAATTTCGGCATGGAGCAGAACAATATCAGCGTAACGGATTTCGATCCAGTCATTTTCAGCCTGCAAAGCCTGTGTCATATTCGGGTCTATATATTTTGAGATATATTGAATATTGGTGGTTGGCGATTTCTTCCAGATTCTGAATGATGCGTCAATACGGGTATCAGTTGAATCGGTATAGAATTGATTCATCAGATCAGGAGTTGGATTATTATTTCCGATTGGAGTTCCGATTTTAAGAATCTGGTTTGCAGAACCTTCTGGGGCAAACGTTCCCCAGAAACTAGACCCAATTCCATAAGCTCCTCCTTTATAACGGATTGCAAAAATAATTTCTTTGTTCATTTCGTTTGAGACATCGAATATGCTGGCGTATGGAGTCAATAGTTTACCGCCAACTGTAATTCCTGACGTGAGTAAGTTGTGTTGAGGTGCAGCCATAACCTCTTCCAGTAACCCTTTTGCCAACGTCAGATTTGCATCTCCGCCAATCATCATATAGGCTTTTGCCAGCAGACTTTTTGCCGCCCATTTGGTTATTCTTCCGGCATCGCTACTGGAATAACTGGCAGGTAGTTCGTCAGCTGCCTTAATCAGATCAGGAATGATGATTTCGTCATAAATTTCGGAAACTGGCGAACGTGGAATTGTTTTAGCTTCAGAAGGTCCGATTACTTTCGTTACTTTAAACATATCCCCCCACAGATTTACTAATGTGTAATAATGAAATGCTCTGATAAACAGTAATTCACCTTCGTATTGAGCGCGTTGTGATTCAATTGGAATGTAGGCTTTACCTTCGGCGACAGAAGGTAAGATTGCATTTACATTTGAAATATTCTGGAAAAGCAGATACCAGAAGTTAAGTAATCCGGTCTGGCTGGGAGAAGTTCTGAAAAATTTCAAATCGCAAATATCCGCCCGTTCATTCTGTCCGGTACCTGTACTTGCAACGCAGGTGTTATCACTTCTGATTTCAGTGAATCGCCATTCCACTTCTTTAATGTTTGCCATTCCTTCGTAACATCCCATAATACCCTGATTGATACGGATAGGAGTAGTGAAGAAGTCAACCTGAGTCAAAGCTGACTGAGGTTCATCGGTTATTAAATTATCGCAGGAATAGAAAAAAATTACTCCTATTAATGCTGCTATTATTAAAATCTTGTTTTTCATCTTGTTTGTTATTTTACCTGATTTTTTTAATAAATATCTGGGTGTTCTGTTATATTATCGCTTATGTTTTAGAAGTTAATGTCAAATCCTATAGTATAAGTTCTGTTCAATGGGAAAACGCCCCGTTGATAACCATCAACTAATGGAAAATCACTTGAATAAGGGCCACTATTTCTGCGGGCTTCAGGATTTACTCCATTATAGCCAGGTGCCATAAGGTAAATCATATTCTGCGCAGAGAAATAAGCTCTTATCTGACTAATCTTCAGCTTTTTGACAATTGATGTTGGAACAGTGTATCCAAAAGTAAAATCGCGCAATGCAGCATAAGAACCATCCTTAATTGCATAATCGGTAAGCAAAAGATCACTGCCTGATGTAGTATTTGAATAAACGGTTTTACCATCACCGGGGAACATTGGACTTACAAAACGATTTTTTGTATAAGCTTTGTTTAAACGAAGATTTTCGTTATAGTTAAGATTACCGTCAATTAACTGACCACCATGAACACCCTGAATTAAAAAGCTTAGATCAAAATCTTTGTATAAAAATGTGTTGGTAATTCCATAAGTAAAATCAGGGAATGGAGAACCTAATACTACACGGTCTTCAGTATCAATTTTATTATCGCCGTTTGTATTAACTACTTTCAATCCTCCGAGTTTCGGTGCAAATTTAGCATAGGTGAATGGTACGCCATTTTCATCGGTTAATGCTTGGGCAGCTGCTACTTCTTCAAACGAAGTATAAACTCCATCGGATTTGTAACCGAAATACTGGATAGAAGGCTGACCTACGATTCCACGATACACTTCACTTCTTTCTCCAAAGTTATCAGTATACGTTCTATCGCCATAATTCAACAATGTATTTTTGTTGTGTGATAAATTACCGGTTGTTTTCCAGGTGAAATCTTTCGTAGTAATATTAGTGGTAGTCAATTCAAATTCTATCCCCTGATTGTTTACTTTTCCGATATTATTCCAGAATGTTTGATGTCCTGTAATATACATTGCCGGTTGTTTAAGCAATAATTGAATTGTATTCGAATTGTAATACTCAACACTCAGATTTAATTTATTGTTGAAGAACCCAAAATCGATACCGTAGTTTGCTTCGGCGGTTTGCTCCCAGGTAATGTCCGGATTTCCCAGAAAAGAACTATTTGACGCTAAACCTGCCATCAAATTACCATTTCCGGAACCGGTAACATAATTCGTTGTATTGAGAGTATTCATATAAGAATACTGAGCAATGTTGTTATTTCCGGTCAAACCGTAACTTACGCGAAGTTTGAGGTTCGATAACCAGTCAAATTGTTTCAGGAAACTTTCTTCGGAAGCACGCCAACCGATTGAACCGGCAGGAAATGTACCCCATTTGTGTCCTTCTGCAAATTTAGAACTGCCATCAGTTCTTAAACTTCCTGAAAGTAAATACTTTCCTTTGTATGCATAAGTTATACGACCAATGAACGATTCCATGGCTTCGGTATAATAGAATGAAGTTGTTCCGTTAATAGAAGGACTGTCCATAATCAAAGCGGAAGCCAGATTGAAGGATAACATTTGTTCATCAGGAAATCCTGTTGCAACAATCTGATTATAGCGGTTTCCAGTTTGTTGAATAGTAAAACCGGCCAAAGCACTAAAATCATGATCTCCGATTTTCTTGGTGTAATTCAGTGTGTTTTCAGATAATAATTCTGTATGCAAAGTTGTCTGACGTGTCAACTGATTAGGAACACCTGCTTTAGTAGCCTGTGATTGTTCTTTTCTATTAAATTCTTTATATTGTATATAAACACCATTTGAAGTTTTAAATTCCAATCCCGGAAGAATCTGAATCGTCAAGTAGGCATTACTTTGCAAACGATAATCATCTGTGAATAAGCTTGTTCTTTCACGTACTGAAGTTGGATTCTGATTGCTTGAACCGAACGGATTGACGGCAGTCAAATTCCAGGTGGTACCATCAATTCCAACTCCACTCATATTAGTTCCATTAAAATCAGCTGGTTGTGCATAGTCTCCGGCAATTTTACCGGTTAATGCAGCTGTAGCGGCGTTATGGCGAACCATTAACCAGGATGGGAACCGGGTATAGTCGGTGAGGTCATTTACCGGTTTTTCCTGACGACTGTAAGTCGGAGCAACATTGATACCAACCGCTACATTTTTTGAAAGATTGATGTCCATCTTTGCACGAATATTATACTTGTCGTAGTTACTATTTCTCATAATTCCATCTTCGCTGGTGTAATTGCCTGAAATATAATACTTCATATTTTTGTCTCCGCCCGAAGCGCTTAACTGATAGTTTTGTGAGGATCCATTGTTCCTCAAACCTTCGTTTAACCAGTTTGTCGGTTGGTCGTCGTAATATTTCTGAATTAAATAGGCAGCCTGCTCACTGGTTGTAATCAGATTAAACTTCATTGTATTGGCTGTTCCATCCACTGAAGGATCCTGCATACGTAAAGCAGCTTCATTATAAAGCAGTTGTGTGTATTCTTCGGTACTCATCATATCCGGAAGTTTTAAAGCTGTACGAGTACCGGTATACATTTTGAACTGGTATTTTGCTTTCTTGATGTTACCACTTTTAGTTGTAACCAGAATAACTCCACCGGCAGCTCTCGAACCGTACATAGCTGCAGAAGCAGCATCTTTTAAAACCTCGATAGATTCAACATCGCCCATACTTACTGATGATAGTCCATCCGGTATCGGAAAACCGTCGACGACCACAAGTGGAGTTACAGATGCACTGATTGAGCCCATTCCCCGCACACGTATAACAGGTGCTTCACCAGCTTGGGGATCAATATTTTGAATTGAAACACCGGCTAATTTCCCCTGTAAAGCCTGACCGATAGTCGATACAGGGATTTCATCCAACTTATCATTTTTAATGGATGAAACTGCACCTGTTAAATGAGATTTCTTTTGAGTTCCGTAAGCAACCACTACCACTTCGTCAATTAATTTTGTGTCTTCTTCAAGTGTAATATTAATAACACTTGAGTTACCTACTACCTTTTCAACTGTTTTGTAGCCAATGTACGAAAATACAATTGATGCTTTGTTGTTTGGCACTTGAATGGAATATTTTCCGTCAAAATCAGTGATAGTGCCTGTTTTTGAACCACTTACTAAAACAGTTACTCCAATTAAAGGCTCCTTGTTACTGCCAGTTACAGTTCCTGTTACTTTAATTTGTGAAAATGCACCTGCTGCTGTTGTAATTAAAATCACAAAACTAAGCAACGCCTTTCTGACAAATTGATTGATTGTTGTTTTTTTCATGTATTCGAAATTTTAAATTTAAAATATTGTTTGTTGTATTTTAAGATTATTATATTTATTATCAATATATTATACTGTTAGTTTTTGATTTTAATTGGTCAACCAATAATTTGGTCGACCAAAAATACTATTAAGTTTTATATGTGCAATATATTTTGTGACTTTTTTTTTGATTTATGTTATTAAACATATTTTTGTAAGTTTTGAACATAAAAAAAACTGTTCAAACGAGAGAACAGTTTTTTTTGAAAAAATCAGTTTTTTATTTTTGCTTAATTCTTTTTTATCAATCTCGACTTTGCAAAATTGACAACTCCCTGCAAATGTTCACCCATAAGTTTTGCGGCCAATTCGCCATCACGCATTTTAATGGCATTCAACATATTGGTATGTTCTTCAACAACGGCAATATCGGGTGGACAAATCCTGTCGCGTTGATAAATGGTCATAATGTCGGGGATGACAATCATTAACATGGCTTTAAATACTGGATTGTGGCAGGCTTCGGCAATCGCTCGGTGAAATGCAAAATCATGGCTGACACGATCAGGCGTATCATAATACTGGGCAAAGTTTTCGCAGGTTTTTTCCAAAGTTTGCATGTCCTGTTCTGTCCATCTTTTAGCGCATAACCGGATTGCATTCACTTCCAATACAAATCTTGTTTCGACCAAAGAGTAGAAATCATAATCCTGCAAGTTCAAAACATCCGAAATTAATCCATCGAGGGTGTTAATGTCCAATCCATTTATCACGGAGCCGCTTTGAGGCAGAGTCTTAATAATACCATAAAACTCGAGTTTATGTAAAGCTTCACGAACCTGAGTTCTGCCAAAACCGAAATCCATTGCCATTTTTCGTTCGGCAGGAAGCCTGTCGCCGGGTTTAAGAACGCCGGAGTTTATTAATTCTTTTACCTTTGAGATGACCACATCAGTCGGTTTGTCTAATGTTTGATTTTTAAATCTTACGAATGTTTCTGACATATTTAATCTGTTTAATCTATGTAATACGATGAAATTTCAATCGACTTGTCTAAAAAATAAACTATAAGCCTGCTCCGAAAAGTCCGAATTTGAATTTTCCTTGAAAATTTAATATCGATTATCAGATGCTTGAAAATTCAATTTTCATAAAAAATGATTAATCGGAATGGACTCAACTATACATTTTAAACATAAAATCGACTACAAAGATATTTGAAATTATTATATCTCAACTATATATTATGCCGTAAATATATGAAATTTTATTTCCCGGAAATAATATTCACAGAGAAACTGTATCGGAATAATATTGCTTTTGTTCTTTAAATCATTGAATTGGTGTACCAAATATGGGTTTTGCTGCCTTTTGATATACGTCAAAAAAAAATTCTCATCTTTTTAAAAAAAATTGCAAAATTGGATTTAATCCAAATTTTTTATTGAGTATAGTTCAATTTTTGACATCTTGTATCAAGCGCCGGTAAACCAAGAAATTGAGATTCAAATATCGGATTTGGATATTTTTAGAAGCTGAAATGAAATAAACTTAATTAAAAATTTTTTGTAACTTTGAGCCTTTGTATTTTCGTGATATTCAATTATAGATTAAAGATATGTTTGATTTAATTATCATTGGGGGTGGTCCGGCCGGATACGTGGCTGCAGAACGTGCAGGACATAAAGGGTTGAATGTGTTGTTATTTGAGAAGAAAAACATGGGCGGTGTTTGTCTTAACGAAGGTTGTATTCCTACCAAAACATTGCTTTACAGTGCAAAAATGTATGAAAACGCTTTGCATGGTGATAAATACGGCATTTATGGCGACAATATCCGTGTTGATTTCGGAAAAATTGTTGCCCGTAAAAATAAAGTGGTTCGCAAATTGGTGGCAGGGGTCGAAAATAAAATGAAGATGCATCAGGTAACTGTTGTCAAAGGTGAAGCCATGATCCAGGGACGCAGTGCGGAAGGCATCGAAATAACTTGTAACGGCGAAACGTATCTTGGGACAAATCTGCTTATTTGTACCGGCTCCGAAGCATTGGTTCCGCCTATTCCCGGACTGTCCGAAACAGGCGGGATTATCCTGACTAATTCTGAAATCCTGGATTTAAAGGTACAACCAACATCACTGGTAATTGTTGGTGGCGGAGTTATCGGAATGGAATTTGCAAGTTTCTACAACAGCCTTGGAACGAAAGTAACCGTAGTGGAAATGCTCCCTGAAATACTGGGAGGTTTGGATATTGAAATCTCGGCGATGCTTCGCGATATTTACGCTAAAAAAGGAATTGATTTCCACCTGAATGCCAAAGTGGTACAGATAGATGGGAATAAAGTCATATTTGAAAATGACGGGAAAGCCGATTCGGTGGAAGGTGATAAAATGCTCATTAGTGTGGGTCGTCGTGCCGTGACGAAAGGATTTGGATTGGAGAATCTGGATGTGGAAATGAACCGTGGAGGTATCAAGGTTGATGAAAAAATGCGAACCAATGTGCCGAATGTGTTTGCGGCAGGCGATGTAACCGGATTTTCGTTACTGGCTCACACAGCCGGCAGAGAAGGAGAAGTGGTGGTGAATAACCTCACTGGTCGTCCCGACGCCATGCGTTACAATGCTATTCCCGGTGTGGTTTATACCAATCCCGAAGTTGCCGGTGTGGGCGAAACCGAAGAATCTGCCCAAGCAAAAGGAATTGCCTACAAAGTGGCGAAATTACCAATGGCTTATGCTGGACGTTTCGTAGCCGAAAACGAAGGTGGAAATGGACTTTGTAAAGTGCTGACCGGTGAAGAACATGGTGAAATAATCGGTGTTCATATACTTGGAAATCCTTGTAGCGAAATAATTTACGGCGCTTGCATGGCCATCGAACAAAAAATGACTATCGACGAACTGCAGAAGGTGGTTTTTCCGCACCCTACCGTAAGCGAGATATTGAAAGAAACGATATTTATGTTTTAGTACGTCGAATACACGGAAAAAACGGAACTCAACCAATTAACAACTATTGCTATGTTCATCATGCTTTGACGGTTGTTTTGTAAAGCGTCAAACCGCTTGAAGCGGTTGAACGCTTTCCCGTATACCGAACGACCGCTATATGCGGTCTGTCGGATAAGACTTATTCCGAACAATTTACATTGAACATAACACTAAACAGTCAATTAATGACCATCATTCATTCCCACTCAAATTCATCTTCTTTTAATCTGGCTGCCGAAGAATATCTTTTTTCGGAACGTCAGGATGATATTTTGTTTTTGTATGTGAATGAACCCAGTGTGATTATAGGTTCGAATCAGGTGATACGGAATGAAGTGAATCTGAATTTTTGTGCCGAAAATAACATTCGGGTAGTTCGTCGCATGTCGGGTGGGGGAGCTGTCTATCACGATTTGGGAAACCTGAATTATTGCTTTATTACAAATAAAACAGAAGGAAAATCGTTGTTGAGCGCTGATTTTTTATTGCCGGTAGTTGAGATGTTGAAATTGTTGAATGTACCGGTGGAGATAGGGAAACGCAAGGATTTATGGTTACAGGGTGGATTCAAGGTTTCCGGCACAGCTTCGCATGTCAGTAAAAACCGCGAATTGCATCACGGTACTTTGCTGTACGATACCGATTTGGATAAACTCCAAAAATCTCTTACCGTAGAGGACAAAGATGAAAGCTTAAAAGGAATTGTTTCAGTGCCGAGTGTAGTAAAAAATCTGAAAAATTCTTTACAGGAGAATCAGGAGTCTTCTGTTTTTTTTCAATTGGTTATAGAGAAACTGCTTATGAAATATGCCCCTTGTGAAATTAATTCTTTTTCTGAAGTTGAAAATGAAAAGATCAGATTTTTACAGGAAAATAAATATGAAAATTCAGCATGGACGTATAAAAAATAACTGATTTTGAGCCAAAAAATATTTTTCCTTGTTTTCAATGCGTTTATCAATCCCGCTTATTATCAATCTGCAAAACAGGCCAATGGGGCTGGTTTACAGTCGAGAAATCAGGTTTTCATAGGCACTTCCATAACCAGAAACTCGCACTCGGTTTTAGCAGTAAAACGAATCGTGGAAATTTCCCAAAGACCGTAACCATCTCTTTGTTTAAGTAATTGTTCGTTAACAATCATCTCTCCCTGAATTACAAAAATATAAACACCGTTTAAATTAGGTTTTTTAAGTAGATAGTCCAATGATTGGCCTGTTTGCATTTTTCCAATATAAAACCATATATCCTGAAAAAGCCAAAGATGTTGCTCGTGAAGGTCGGGTGAGAGAATCTCTGTTAACTCGTTGATGTTTGTTCTGTAATATCTTTGTTCGTAATGTGGTTTGGCTTTTTGAACTTTCGGTACGACCCAAATTTGCAAAAAACTGACCGATCTGTCTTTGTTTCGGTTGACTTCACTGTGAAAAACGCCGGTTCCGGCACCCATCACCTGAACATCGCCTTTCCCAATTACAGATCCGTTGTTCATGTCATCCTTATATTCCAACTCTCCTTCGAGTGGAATTGTAATGATTTCCATATTGCTGTGAGGGTGCATCCCATACCCTTGCCCCGGAGCAATCATATCATCGTTAATCACCCGTAATGCGCCAAAGTGAATCCTTTCGGGATCGTAATAATCGCCAAAACTAAAGCTATGACGACTGTGCAACCAACCCAGATTGGTCGTTCCGCGCGATTCAGCCGTATGTAGAATGGTTTTTGACATCATTATGTTGATTTGAGAGTATAACAATTATGAGAGAATTTGGTTGAAAAAAGAACGAAATTTTGGCAGTTACTCGATTGGGGATAGATTCAAGATGATAAAAAACATACAGAATATCAAAATATAATTTGTAATTAATTTACTTTGATAGATTCTATTTTTCAGACATGATTA
>DIFH01000146.1:0-30521 GCA_002427615.1 Paludibacter sp. UBA5753 | reverse complement strand
CCTGTTCATCTTGTCAGGTGGTTTATTATTATTTTAATCTATCAGACCCGAAATAATTTCAATATAGTTTTAATCCAGAGTAAGAGTTGATTTTAAATGGAGGCAAAAATAAAAAATCCCGAACGATTTTTTTCGCCCGGAATTTTCTATTTTTGAATACCTCTCTTCAAGGGATGGGGATAGGTTATTGATTTTTAAAAACCAACCGGTTTCCATCATAATCCACTACAATTGTTTCATTGTTCCGCACAACTCCACCGATTAATTGTTTCGATAAATCGTTTAATACTAAACGTTGAATGGCTCGTTTTACGGGACGTGCACCGAATTGAGGATCGAAACCTTCGTCGGCTATGAAATGAACGGCAGCTTCTGTCATTTCAAGTTGGATGCCGTTTTCCTCCAAGGTTTTTTGAATGGAGGAAATTTGTAAACGTACAATTGCTTCAATTTGCGATTCGTTGAGCGGTGCAAACATGATCAGTTCGTCGATACGATTCAGAAACTCGGGACGAATGGTTTGTTTCAACAATTCGAAAACCTGATTTTTGGTTTGCTCAACCACCTGATCACGGTTTCCGGCATTTATTTTTTCAAAATTCTCGCGAATCAAACCTGAACCGATATTCGATGTCATAATAATAATCGTGTTCTTGAAATTCACTGTCCGGCCTTTGTTATCGGTCAACCGGCCATCGTCCAGTACTTGCAACAAGACGTTGAAAACGTCGGGATGCGCTTTTTCAATTTCGTCGAAAAGTACCACCGAATAAGGTTTCCGCCGAATTGCTTCGGTCAACTGGCCTCCTTCGTCGTAACCTACATATCCCGGAGGTGAACCAATTAATCGGGTAACAGAGAATTTTTCCTGATACTCGCTCATATCAATACGCGTCATTAGGTTTTCGTCGTCGAACAGGTATTCGGCCAAGGCTTTTGCCAACTCGGTTTTACCCACTCCGGTAGTTCCCAGAAAGATAAACGAACCGATGGGTCGTTTCGGGTCTTGCAGTCCTGCGCGACTACGACGGACGGCATCGGAAACAGCCTCAATCGCTTCATCCTGACCGACAACGCGTTTGTGTAGCTCATCCTCAAGATGCAACAACTTTTCCTTTTCGCTTTGCAGCATTTTGTTCACCGGAATTCCTGTCCAGCGACTTACCACGCCGGCAATATCTTCGCCGTCCACTTCTTCCTTGATCATGGCGTTCGCACCTTGCATTGTTATCAATTCCGACTGATATTCGCTGATTTGTGATTCAATGGCTTTTATTTTCCCATAACGGATTTCGGCAACTTTACCATAATCGCCTTCACGTTCGGCACGCTCGGCCTGATATTTCAAATCTTCAATTTCTATTTTGGACTGCTGAATTTTATCAATTAACGCCTTTTCGCTCGACCACTTGGCACGCATCACTTTGCTTTCTTCTTTCAGATTGGCAATTTCGGCATTCAGTTGTTCCAGCTTCTTAATGTCATTCTCGCGTTTGATAGCCTCTCGTTCAATTTCCAGTTGTTTAATATTTCGTTCAATCACATCCAACTCTTCGGGAACAGAATCGACCTCGAGACGTAATTTAGCAGCGGCTTCGTCCATCAAATCAATGGCTTTATCGGGCAAAAAACGGTCGGTAATATAACGACTTGACAGTTCCACCGCGGCAATAATGGCATCGTCTTTAATTCGCACTTTGTGATGATTTTCGTAGCGTTCTTTCAGACCACGCAGAATGGAAATAGTGCTTGGTATATCCGGTTCGTCTACCATCACAATCTGGAAACGACGTTCCAGCGCTTTATCTTTCTCAAAATATTTTTGATATTCGTCCAGGGTTGTTGCTCCGATGGCACGTAATTCACCCCGAGCCAGCGCCGGTTTCAGAATATTGGCAGCATCCATGGCGCCTTCACCTTTCCCTGCACCAACCAAAGTGTGAATTTCGTCGATAAACAAAATTACTTCCCCTTCGGCTTTAATTACCTCGTTGACAACCGATTTTAGTCGTTCTTCAAATTCACCTTTATACTTCGCTCCTGCAATCAAGGCGCCCATATCGAGTGAGAAAATCTGTTTCGATTTCAGGTTTTCGGGGACATCGCCGCGTACGATACGATGTGCCAAACCTTCGGCAATGGCGGTTTTACCTGTTCCGGGTTCTCCGATTAGAATGGGATTGTTCTTGGTTCGACGACTCAGAATCTGCAACACACGACGGATTTCTTCATCACGTCCGATGACGGGATCAAGTTTACCGGTACGTGCCTGTTCGTTCAGGTTGATGGCATATTTTCCCAATGAATTGTAGGTGTCTTCGGCCGAAGCAGAATTCACTTTCGATCCTTTACGCAATTCGTTAATGGCTTCCTGCAAGTCTTTTTCGTTGATGCCGGCATCGTGCAGCGCTTTGGTCAGGGTGTTTTTTTCAATGGCTAAAGCCAGCAAGATATATTCGAGCGAAACAAACTGGTCGCCAGCTTTCGAGGATTTATCAATAGCTTTTTGCAACACATTATTTGTTTCGCGACTTAAATACGGCTCACCACCCGATACGCGCGGAAAACTTTCAATCATATTATCGACAACAGTATTCAGGGTGGAGATATTCACGCCCAGTTTGCCGAACAGAAACTGGGTTACTTCCTCGCCTTTGAGCATAATTCCTTTGAACAAGTGAGGCGTTTCCACTACTTGTTGACCCTTGCTTTGAACCAGTTCAACGGCTTGTTGAACGGCTTCCTGCGATTTAATTGTAAAATTGTTGAAATTCATAGTTATTTTGTTTTATTAATTCGTGATATGAATCCTGCAAATTGTTTACCAATCCATCGAGCCTGAAATATTGTCGGTATTCGTTGGGCTAAAACATTGAAGTATAAGACAATTAGGCGTAATGAAGGTAATTTCGTCATAACGGCGACGCAGGGTTTGCAAAATTGCAAACCTGCGTCGCCTATTGTTAACAATTAATTTACCGTTTTATAAATTTTCATTTTCAATAGAAATTATACTTTAACAGATTATGTTTTTTTGGGGGACAGGATTTACAGGATGTACCTGTAAATTATATTCCAAATAAAAAAAATGCTGAATGTATCTTGTTTCGATCGTCTGTTTTCTAAAATGAAACATGTAAGTCCTGTTCAACTTGTCTCGTGATTTGTAACTACTTAGCGCCCGTTATTTTTATAACCTTTTTATTTTCAGTTCGACAAAGTCGAACTGAAAATAAAAAGGAGGGGGGATTATTTCATTAACCCCCAGTTGCGCTTCGCTTACTGGGGGTTATGCCTACCTGCCTGCCGCAGGCAGGTTTAGCCCCGTCGGGGCAAAGAGTTTAAATATATAACAATCAACTAAATGGCTGATTATTATTAAATTTATTTGGGCGCTGAGTTACCTTTGCTGTTTCGTGCGCCTTGACATTTTCTTATCAAACGCCGAGTTTTCTTTCTGACAATAATTAATTACAAATACTTTATCTCTGGCGTAACAAAAGTTAGTTTTTTTGATATTGTTATGTTAAAACATGGTTTTTACCAACTTTAAACAAGGTAAGTTATGTTGATTTTTAAATTTATATCGCAAAAAAAGTAAATTCTGAAACAATTATTTTTACCTTTGCAGATAATCTTAACATCTTCGCTGTATTAATATGAAGAAAATTTCTATTGTTTTGATGGGGCTTAGTTTGGTTTTTTCATTATCCTCTCAGACTTACGAAAAACGATGTTTCAAAATAATGTGTTACAATGTCGAGAATTATTTTGACTGCCTTGATGATTCGCTGACAAGCGATGAAGAATATTTACCCAGTGGGATGAGAGCGTGGACCAATGATAAATATCAGAAAAAACAAGCCAATATAGCTAAGGTAATCACTGCTGTTGGAGGTTGGGATGCCCCGGCATTGGTCGGCTTGTGCGAAATTGAAAGTGAAAAGTGTATGTGGGATTTAACCCGCTATTCGGGATTGAAAAATCTGAAATACAAATTTCTACATCACGAATCGCCCGATGCCCGCGGCGTTGATGTGGCCTTGCTTTATCAGCCTGATATGTTTCGTCCGGTACACGATGAAGCCGTTCGGATTAATTTTCCTTCGTCGCCTCACACCAAAACACGCGATTTGCTGTTTGCCTCAGGGGTTGTTCCTACGGGCGATACACTGCATGTGTTTGTTTGCCATTTTCCTTCCCGGTTGGGTGGCGAGCTTGAGTCGGAAGACAGGCGGATGTATGTTGCTTCCGTTTTGAGGAACAAAGTGGATAGTATTTTTGCAAACAATCCAAAGCCCAACATAATTATCATGGGTGATTTTAACGATTATCCGACAAATAACAGTATGCTGAAAACGCTCAAAGCCTTTCCTCCCGACGGAGATATATCGGAACAAACATTGTATAACCTTATGTATCCGATTCATAAATCGGGGAAAGGTTCGCACAAATACGAAGGAGAATGGGGCGCTTTGGATCAGATAATTGTTTCAGGTAATTTATTGAACGTCATGGGTGATTTTTATACGCTTGCAACAGATGCGCATGTTTTCGATGCCGATTTTTTACTTGAGGATGATGATAAGTTTTTAGGGAAACAACCCTTCAGAACATATAGGGGAATGAAATATCAAGGCGGATTTGCCGATCATTTGCCGGTGTATGTCAATTTTTGGTATTAATTATGATTATTCAAAACGCAAAACCATCTTATGAACGTTCAACTTTTTATTCCCTGTTATATCGATCAGCTTTATCCCGAAACAGGATTTAATGTGATCAGGATTCTTGAAAAAGCAGGCTGTAAAGTTCATTATAATCCGCAGCAAACTTGTTGTGGTCAACCGGCTTTTAACAGTGGATACTGGAAAGAAACAACAGCTTTGGCGCAAAAATTTCTTACTGATTTTGATGCCGAGATACCGGTTGTTTCGCCATCGGGTTCATGTTCAGGTTTTATTATTCATAATTATCATAAAGTGTTACGCGACCAACCTGAATTTTTGGCAAAACACGAGAAAATGAAGACGAAAATTTTTGAATTGTCCGATTTTCTGGTGAATATCTTGAAAGTGGAGGATATGGGAGCGAAATTTCCTCATAAAGTAACTTTTCACGATTCCTGCTCGGCTTTACGCGAGTACGGCCTAAAAGATGAACCCCGTAAATTGTTGTCGAAGGTTGAAGGACTTGAGTTGATTGAAATGAACGAAAGTGATACTTGTTGTGGTTTTGGAGGTACGTTTGCCGTAAAAAACACAGCAATTTCAACCGCAATGGCTGCAAATAAAGTACGCAATGCGCTTGAAACCGGAGCCGAATATATTGTAAGCACCGAAGCATCTTGCCTAATGAACATTAACGGTTACATTAATAAGCATCAATTACCTGTAAAAGGAATTCATTTAGCCGACATTCTGGCTGAATTTTAAATAGCGCCTGCAAGAAAATCCGGTGTTTTCTTGCAAACACTAAATAAAAAAAGGATTGAAAAGACACAGTTCTCCCGTATATTGATCGCAGGGAAGCGCCATTTTTCATCGGAGAGATAGAATATTCCATCCAGGAGATGAAATATTCCATTTGGGAGATGAAATTCGTTTATTTTGCGGCTATTGTTTCTATTTCAACCAAAGCTCCAAGTGGCAATGCCTTTACAGCAAAAGCCGAACGAGCCGGACATTCCGCCTGATAATATTTTTTATACACGTCGTTCATTCCTGCAAAGTCGGCAATATCCGATAAAAAGACGGTTGATTTTACGACATCGGCAAAAGTATAACCTGCTTCGGTCAGGATTGCATTGATATTGGCAAAAACTTGTTCGGTTTGCGTTGAAATATCCGTTGCTTCGATTTTCCCAACACGTGGATGAATTGGAATCTGACCCGAAATATATAAAGTTCCGTTTATTTCAACGGCCTGGCTATACGGCCCGATGGCAGCCGGCGCATTGGATGTGTTGATAATACGTTTCATTGTGTCTGTTTTTTTTATAATTGCAAAAGTAATCAATATTTTCATGGCAAAAGTTTTATATTGTCAGGGGAAGGGGATTTTTAGTGATTTTTTTACCAAAGTCCTTTTTTTCATATCTTTCCTCTATATATCTTTCAAGATTTTTATAGTGACCCGTTTATAAATCGTATATTTTTATGTAAGTTTGCATTCATTTTTCATAAAAAAAGGTTGGAGGATATATGTCTGAAATTCAATATATTCTAATCGTGTGTTGTGGATTTCTTTCAATTATAAATTGTAAATCATAAAAATCGTAAATTAAATAATGGAACTCGCAAGTAAGTACAATCCCACCGATATCGAATCGAAATGGTATCAATACTGGTTAGACAACGGATTTTTCAGTTCAAAACCTGATGATCGCGAACCGTACACCGTCGTCATCCCGCCCCCAAATGTTACCGGTGTCCTTCACATGGGACACATGCTTAACAATACCATTCAGGATGTGTTGGTACGTCGTGCCCGTATGCAGGGCAAGAATGCTTGTTGGGTTCCCGGTACCGACCATGCTTCCATTGCCACCGAAGCCAAAGTGGTTGGAAAATTAGCTGCCGAAGGAATTAAAAAAACTGACCTGACGCGTGACGAATTTTTGGGTCATGCCTGGGACTGGACGCACAAACATGGCGGAATTATTCTGGAACAATTAAAGAAACTCGGCGCTTCGTGCGACTGGGATCGCACCGCTTTTACTATGGACGAAGCTCGTTCGGAAAGCGTATTGAAAGTTTTTTGCGATTTGTACAACAAAGGCTTGATTTACCGCGGCGTGCGTATGGTAAATTGGGATCCAAAAGCATTGACGGCTTTGTCCGACGAAGAAGTAATTTTCAAGGAACAACAAGGAAAATTATATTATATCAAATATAAAGTAGCCTCCCCAAGCCCCTCCAATGGAGGGGATGTAAATCCGGCAGAGCATTTCGGGTATTTAACGGCGAAGTATACCAAGTATGACTTGTTGAAAAAATACTCAAAAGAATTAAGACGTTTTTCAACCGAGGCTGAAGCTGTCTTATGGGAAATGTTGCGCAGAAAAAATTTAGAAGCCGGATTCAGTAGACAACATATAATAGGAGATTATATTGTTGACTTTGTTTGTCTTCCGAATAAACTAATTATTGAAGTTGATGGTGATTATCATAATCAGGAAGAAATTGGAGAGGCAGATGCAATAAGAACCTCATTATTAAGTGAATTTGGATTTCAGGTCATTCGATTTACGAATGAAGAAGTATTGGAAAATTCTGAAGAAATTCTGAAACAGGTTAAAGTAGCGCTGACCAGAACATCTCCTTCTTCTGAGGAGCTTGGGGAGGCAATTATTGCAACTACCAGACCTGAAACAATATTTGGTGATACGGCAGTATGTATTCATCCCAATGATCCAAAAAATGCTTGGTTGAAGGGGAAAAAACTTATTGTCCCGCTTATCAACCGCGTCATCCCGGTCATTGAAGATGAATATGTGGATATTGACTTCGGAACAGGCTGCCTGAAAGTTACTCCGGCGCATGACGTAAACGATTATATGCTGGGCGAAAAATACAATTTGCTTTCTATCGATATTTTCAATGATAACGGAACCTTGAACGAAAACGGTGCGCAATATGCAGGATTGGATCGTTTAGAAGTTCGTAAGCAAATTGAAAAAGACCTCCAAGCGGCAGGATTGCTCGAAAAAACAGAGCCATACACCAACAAAGTAGGTTTCTCGGAACGGACGGATGTTGCGATTGAACCAAAACTTTCGATGCAATGGTTCCTGAAAATGGAAAATTTGGCTAAACCGGCTCTTGAAGCGGTGATGAGCGATGATATTAAATTATATCCTGCTAAATTCAAAAACACCTACCGCCATTGGATGGAGAATGTAAAAGACTGGTGTATTTCACGTCAGCTTTGGTGGGGACATCGTATACCGGCTTATTATATAGAAGCTCCTTTGAATCCACCCGGAGGGGGGAGTTGGGGTTATGTGGTAGCTCTAAATGAAGAAGAAGCCCGTAAACTTGCAATAGCCAAACACCCCTCCCTCGAAGGAATTGGGGGGAACTTTACCTTGCGTCAGGACGAAGATGTGTTGGATACCTGGTTTTCATCATGGTTATGGCCCATTTCGGTTTTCGATGGCATTAATAACCCTGAAAACGAAGATATAAAATATTATTACCCGACCAATGATTTGGTAACTGCTCCCGAAATTCTTTTCTTTTGGGTAGCGCGCATGATTATTGCCGGATACGAATACAGAGGCGCGATGCCGTTTAAAAATGTTTATCTGACCGGAATTGTACGCGACAAACTGGGCCGTAAGATGTCGAAATCGCTCGGTAATTCGCCCGACCCGTTGGATTTGATTGCGCATTTCGGAGCCGATGCGGTACGTCTCGGCATGTTGCTTACGTCGCCGGCCGGAAACGATTTGCCTTACGACGATAGCTTGTGCGAACAAGGTCGTAACTTCAACAATAAAATCTGGAATGCCTTCCGTTTGGTAAAAGGTTGGGAAGTAGCCGATATTGCACAACCCGAATCGGCCCGTATGGCGGTTAAATGGTTCGATGCCCAATTAAATAAAACCCTTCTGGAAATAGATGATTTATTCGGCAAGTACCGTTTGTCGGAAGCCTTGATGGCCGTTTACAAGCTATTCTGGGACGAATTTTCGGCCTGGTATCTGGAAATGGCAAAACCTGCTTACCAACATCCGATTGACCGTGCGACTTACGAAGCTACCCTCGGTTTCTTCGATTCGTTGCTGAAAGTATTGCATCCGTTTATGCCTTTTATTACCGAAGAACTGTGGCAAGCGTTGGAAGAACGCAAAGACGGCGAAAGTATTATGGTTCAGTTACAGCCGAAACCGGTGGAAGTTGATGAAACATTGATTTCCAATTTTGAATATGCCAAAGAAATTATTGCAGGCATCCGTACGGTTCGTTTGCAAAAAAATATTCCGAATAAAGAAACGTTGAGTTTGCAAGTAGTTGGCGAGCATAAAGCTGATTTTGATGCCGTAATTGCAAAATTAGGTAATTTGGGAACCATTGAAAATGTTACCGAAAAAGCTGTCGGTTCAATTTCTTTCCTTGTTGGCACAACCGAATTTGCCATTCCGCTTGGTAACCTGATTAATGCCGAAGAGGAAATCAAAAAATTGGAAGCTGAAATTAACTATTTCGAAGGCTTTATTGAATCGGTAATGAAGAAATTAGGAAACGAACGCTTTGTGGCTAATGCAAAACCGGAAGTTGTAGAAGCTGAACGTAAGAAAAAAGCCGATGCCGAAAGTAAAATCACTTCGTTGAAAGAAGGAATTGAAGCATTGAAAAAATAATTTTCTGAATGGAACATAACCAAACGGACAGATCAGAAGTCAAACTTCGGGTTTGTCCGGTTTTTTTATTGAATACAGTTTGTTGTAAGTTGTATTTAAATCTACTTTAACAGATTAGAAATTTATAGATATATCACGTCCCTACGGGACTTTGTATGTAGGAATTGTACTTGTTTTTTACCAATATCAAAGCTCTACGAGCTTAAAAAAGTGCCGTAGTCACGGGCATATTGGTAAAAATAGGAAGACAAATAACCCTTAAAGTCCCGAAGGGACGACATATAATTAATCCAATCTATCAAAGGAAAATTAAGAGGAAAATATGTATTTGCAGGGCGGCAGATACATATTTGATGAAAAAATTGTTGCCTGCGGCTGTGCAGATCGATATTTGATGAAAAAATTGTTACCTGCGGCTATGCAGATTGATATTTGACCGTAGAATTGTTGCCTGCCGCTGTGCAGATTGATATTTGACCGTAGAATTATTCCCTGTGATTGTGCAGATTGATATTTAAAGAATGATAAGTGTTTTTTAATTTTCAAGATTATTGTTTGTCAGTTCATTTTGAAAACTCTAACTTTGCAATCATTTTTAAAACAGAAATTATGACTCCTACATACAAAGAACTTTGCCTGTTTACCTGCGATGTGGCCCGGTCGACAGGCAAGTTTATGGCTGAAGAGCGAAAAAGCTTTGATGAATCAAAAATTGAAAGCAAAGGACTGCACGATTTGGTAAGTTATGTAGACAAGGAATCGGAAAGACGGATTGTTGCCGCTTTGCAGGTATTACTGCCAGAATCGGGTTTTATCGCTGAAGAGGGAACAACCACAAAACGGGGAGAACGCTTTAACTGGGTGATCGATCCGTTGGATGGAACAACTAATTTTATACAGGGTGTTCCGGTTTATGCCGTTAGTATCGGTTTGTTGGACGGAGATGAATTGGTGCTGGGCGTGGTGTACGAAGTGGGACGCGATGAATGTTTTTATGCATGGAAAAATGGCGGAGCTTATCTCAATGGAGAACCAATTCATGTCTCGAACCGCAACAATATCCATGATACATTGTTGGCAACCGGTTTTCCGTATAACGATTTCAGCCGAATGGGCGATTACATGAAGTTTTTAGAATGGACAATGAAAAATGCCCGTGGAGTTCGCCGGCTGGGCTCTGCTGCCACCGATTTGGTTTATGTGGCCTGCGGACGCTTTGATGCATTCTGGGAATACGACCTGAAACCATGGGATGTGGCTGCCGGTGCGGTGATTGTGAAAGAAGCCGGCGGAATAGTTACCGATTATTCAGGAGGTGATAATTTTCTGTTTGGAAGGGAGATTGTGGCTTCGAACGGGTTGATAAAATTACCCTTAAGCCCGGAAGGGGGATTAAGATAGTTTCATCTTATGTCTGAATTAGTTTTTGTGTTTTGAAAAACGAATGATTAAAATCATTCATATTTATTTCCAATGATTAAATAAAAAACTTATGTTAATCAACGAACGGGATACACGGCGTGAACGCTTAATGCAAGTGGCAAACGACATGATGACGGCGGCACGCACGGCGCCGAAAGGAAAAGGGTATGATATTGTTGAAGTGGCATTGGTTACCGATGAAACCATCGGGCAACTCTCGAAAGCGATGTTGGAATACAGCGAAAAAACGGGT
The DNA here is from genome assembly GCA_002427615.1 of Paludibacter sp. UBA5753. Classification (GTDB taxonomy): domain Bacteria; phylum Bacteroidota; class Bacteroidia; order Bacteroidales; family Paludibacteraceae; genus Paludibacter. The sequence goes on along the minus strand of DIFH01000146.1, from coordinate 19,479 downwards.
ATGAAGTTTATCACCCGCGATGCTGAAAATATTTTAAACGCCGAAGCTATTGTTTTGGTGGGAACAAAGCAAAAAATACACAACCTGAATTGCGGGTATTGCGGTTTTGATACCTGCGCCAAAAAAAATGAGTTTTCCGAAGTGCCTTGTGCCATCAACTCGGTGGATGTAGGCATTGCACTTGGTTCAGCATGCTCGGTAGCTGCCGACAGACGGGTAGACAGCCGCGTGATGTTTTCGGTAGGCAGGGTGGCGCAGGAGTTGGGCTTGTTGCCGGGATGCAGCAGCATCTATGGCATTCCGATCAGTTGTTCTTCAAAAAGTCCGTTCTTCGACAGGGTTTCCAAAACGCCGCCGGTAAAATAAAAGTTTTGTGTTGGTTCGTTAGTTTATAAAGTGAGTTAGCAAACTTTTCGAATTAATTAATTCAATATACTCAATCAACCGATTGATTATCTTATTCCTCCGCCAGTCGGTGGAAGAGGGATTACCAATCAATTAACCAAATTCAAGTGACACAATCTACCGATAAACTTTGGACACGAAGTTTTGTCAGCGCCTGCACTGGCAATTTCCTGTTGTTTTTTGCTTTTTATTTGTTGCTTCCTGTTCTCCCTCTTTATCTGATCGAAAAATTCGAAACAAGTAAATCGATGGTGGGTATTATTTTATCTTGTTATACCATTGCTGCCTTGGTGGTTCGTCCGATGGCAGGTTTTATTCTCGATATTTTCAAACGCCGGCCTATTTATTTGCTTGGTTATTTGCTTTTTGTGCTTACGTTTGTCGGTTATCCGTTAGTAAATTTAGTCGGCTTGTTTTTGTTATTGCGAATTTTGCATGGGTTTACTTTCGGACTGGTAACGACAGCCGGAAATAGTCTGGTTGTGGATATTATGCCGGCATCGCGCAGGGGAGAAGGATTAGGTTATTTTGGTATAGCCAATAACCTGGCCATGGCAATCGGTCCGATGATCAGTTTATTCATGTATGATTATTACAGTTTTGATATAATTTTTTATACAGCCATTGCAAGCGGGTTCCTCGGTTTCTTCGTTGCTTTTCAAATTAAATCGGACAAAGTACCTGACCGTACCGAAAAGCAACCGATTGCTTTTGACCGTTTCTTTTTGATAAAAGGGTTAAGTTCAGGATTTTGTTTATTGCTTTTAGGCATTCCTTATGGCATGTTGACTACTTATGTGGCTCTTTACGGAAAAGAGTTGGGAATTCATAGCGGAATGGGTATCTTTTTTTCGCTGATGGCTATCGGATTAATCGGTTCACGGTTTTTTGCCGGCAGAATGGTTGATCGTGGCAAAATAATCAAGGTAATAAGCTATGGAACATTGATTTGTGCAATTTCATTTTTCATGCTGGCGGGATTGAAAAATGCAGAAAATAATAATAATTATACCCTTATCGTCGGATTATTTTACGGCATTGCAATTATTACAGGAATTGGTTATGGCATGGTTTTTCCGGCTTACAATACGCTTTTTGTGAATTTGGCGCCCAACAACCGTCGCGCTACAGCCAGCTCCACCTATCTGACCAGTTGGGATATTGGCATTGGACTTGGATTGGTTCTTGGCGGCCGGATTGCCGATTCTACCGGCGGCTTGCAGGTGGCTTACCTTTCTGGAGCGCTTATAGTAACTGTTTCGCTGGCGTTTTTTGTACGTATTGCGGGACCATATTTCGAGAAAAACAAGTTACGCTAATCCTGTTCCGTTTTTTTCGTTGTAATTTGTTGTAAATTGAACGAATTTTTCGATTTTCTCGGGTTCCGATTCAAAAACATTCCCAATAACAACCAAATCGGCTCCGGCATCATAAGCCGTTTTAAGGTCTTCTTCGGTTTTTATTCCTCCGCCAACAATCAAAGGAATTGACAAGTTGTTTTTTACAAAATTAATCATATCGGGGGGAACCGGAGTTTCAGCTCCGCTCCCGGCTTCGAGATAGGCTAAACGCATGCCGAGCAATTCGCCGGCAACAGCTGTCGAAAGTGCAATTTCATTTTTGTCGCGGGGGATAGGGCGGGTGTTACTCATATACTCCGCCGAGCTTGTCTTGCCTCCTTCAATCAGTATATAAGCTGTCGGGATAACTTCCAGTCCGGATTTTTTGATGGCAATGGCTGAATTTACGTGCTGACCGATTAAAAACTCCGCATTACGCCCCGAAATTAACGACAGAAAAAGCAATGCATCAACTTTATCCGAAAATTGTGACGCATTTCCGGGAAACAGGATGATGTCGGAATTAATTTCATCTTTTAGCAATTCGATGAAACTGTCGGTTGAAGAAAGGGTATGACTTCCACCAACAAAAATGAAGTCGGGAACATTTGTTTTTAAAATTGAAATCAAGCTGATTAAATGACGACCTTTACACTGGTCGGGATCGAGTAAAACAGCAATCATTTTTTGTTTTGCTTCCCGGTTAAGCAATATTTTTCTGTAAATGGTGTTTTTCATGTATGTATTTGATTTATGCAATACAAAAAACGAGATGATATTGATCTGTGATTTTATAATTTAAATAATAAACAGTTTGCGAAGGGATATGTTCACTCATTATCTGTCCATTGTCCTCAATTTCAAAGGGAAGAATCCTGATTTGGTTGGCAAAATCCACTGCTTCGTTGCCGATAATTTTGTACAATGCCTCTTTTGCCGACCATGCAATCTGAAGTTTTTTAATATTTTGGTCGGCAAACAATTCGTTTTGTTCCGTTTCGCTCAAAAAACGTTTATAAAGTTTTGTAATTTTATCGGTTGGACATTCGATGTCAATTCCGGCTTTTAGTTTCGGGTGAGCCATGACGGCAATCCATTTGCCGCTGTGCGAGATGCTTATTGCATAAGATTGATCGCTTAGGAAAGGTTTGCCTTCGGAGTTGTATTTGATTTCCAACTCTTTATTCAACAAATAATTCATTGCAACGCGTACGCTTAAAAACTCCAGCCGACGTTTGTCGGTTTTCAGGTTTTTATATTCCGCGGCGTAATTGTCGAAATTGGTCAACATAGCCGACAATTCATCCACTGACTCGGTAACTTCCCAGACGAGCACATAGGCTTCGTTCGATATAAAATTTTCGTATATCATCTTTTCCACTCAAAACTTTCCATCAATCGAATCATGTCTTCACGGATATACCCTGCCATAGGCGCTATCGAATCTTTATTGGGTACATTGTCGAAATACAAAGCGCCGCGAAAAAAGTGCCGAGCGCTGTCGGTCAATACAAATTGCAGGGATGAAGCCGTATTTCCTTTTAAATCGTAGAGAATGCCATACACGTTTTTTTTAGGATTTTCAAAAATTTTTTCGCCGATTCCGTCGGCTTTCACCGAGTGTTTGTAAACGTATTTCCGGGCATCTTCCGACAGTTCAAATAAATTTCCTTTTACCGGTTTATAACTGCAATATATGTTGGCATTCAGATACGGATATTGTATGTCGATCCAGTAGTTTTCCCCTTTTTCGTTGTGTAAAACCACTTTGGCCATTCCGGATAAATCGAAATGGTAGGGTAAATCCAACGTGTCGATGGTACGGTACGAATGTTCGGGTATGTCCACTCTGAAATAGCCGTAAGGCTTAGGCATGTACGTTTCGGTACAGGCAGTAAGAAAAAGAATGGAAATAAGATGCAGAAAGGAAAATTTGATTTTCATGAAAAGCTTTTTGTTTCGCATTCAGAGTTTAAATAGTGATTAAGTTAGGAACCATTTATTCATCTCCTTCTTTGAAATCATCTTTGATATATAGTTTTACTTTTTTAATTCGTCTGTTGTCAACAGCCATAATTTCAAATACATAGCGATCGTAATCGATTCTTTCATTTTTAGCCGGCATTTCACCTTTCAGTTCAAGTATCAATCCTGCAAGCGTTTCAACTTCATCGGCAATTTTCAGGAAATCGTTTTCTTCAATTTCATCAATTTTAAAGAAATCGTTCAGTTGAATTTTGGCTTCAAAAATGAAAGTGTGGTTGTCTATTTTTGTAAACAATTGTTCTTCAACATCGTATTCGTCGCTTATGTCGCCCACAATTTCTTCAAGAATGTCTTCGAGTGTTACCATTCCCGAAGTCCCGCCATATTCATCAACCACTATGGCTAAATGGACTTTGTGCTCCTGAAATTCACTCAGCAAATCATCGATTTTTTTTGTTTCGGGCACATAATAAGCCGGTCGTACCAAGCTTTGCCACCGAAAATTGGCAGGTTTATCCAAATGAGGCAATAAATCTTTTGCGTAAAGAACTCCTTTGATATTATCGCGGGTGCCTGAGTAAACAGGAATACGTGAATATCCGCATTTTATGATGATGTCAAGCAGTTGTTTGTAGGTTGTTTTTATATCAATATCCACCATGTCAACGCGTGAAGTCATGATGTCAATTACCTGAATATTGCCGAATTTTATGATACCTTCAAGGATGTCGGTGTCTTCGTCTTTGCTGTTTGAAGTTAACTCAAGCGCTTGCGACAATTCGTTCAACGAGATGTTATTTCTGTTGTGTTTAGCTAAACGGGTATTTACCAACGAGGTAGAATTCACCAACAGGTTGATAAACGGACCGAAAAGTTTCTCAAGAGCCGATAAAAACGATACGGTTTGTTGTGCCGCCTTCCTGGCAAACTGCGTTGCATAAATTTTGGGCGTAATTTCGCCGAAAAGCAGCAGTAAAAAGGTGATCAGAATCGTTTGGAATAGAAATCCGAGTAAGGGCGCATTTTCAAAATTAAGAACTGAATTTGTAAAGTATGTCAAAAGTATGATGATAGTTACATTTACAAAATTGTTTCCGATCAGGATGGTCGCCAATAAACGTTGCGGATTTTCGAGCAAATTTAAAATTTTTCGATCTGATTTTGAATTGCTGTTTTCCATTTCGTTCAACGATTGTGGGTTGAGCGAAAAAAAAGCCACTTCGGATGCCGAAATGATGGCAGAGACAAATAAAAGCAATAAGCTTATTAACAAGGCTATTATTCCCGATAAGGTAACAGGCGAAACTGAAATACCTGCAAAGCCGAGATTGAGTATGTTTGTTTCCAACGAATATTATTTAACAAATTAGGAATATTGAGTTCTCAATACTTTGAAAATGATTGTTTTTAATGCAAAATTAAAGCAGCTGGCGCGGTATATTTATTCCTGTTTAACAGAAACTATGCTGTCCACTACAAATTTGTTTACGCCACGCCAGGGTAGAGTAGCGAAGTATTCGCGGTAGTGCAATTCCACTTCCTTTCCACTGCAATGCATTAACGAATCGGCTACCGCCTCGTCTTCCACTGAAAACGAAAATTCATAGGACTGGATGGAGCCGGCAGTTTGTGAACGAAAACCATTTTGAATCATTTTTCCTTCGTAGGTTTTAAATAAATAGCCTTTATGAACGAAATAATTTAATTCGCCGGCTTTAACACCTTCGCCAAAAACAAAATAAAATCTGAAATACACAAATATACCGAGCAGAAGAATGATAATAATTGTTCCGAAAGTAAGTGTTTTTTTAATTTTTGGATTCATGATTTCAATGTAATTAATTTTAAACGCAAATATAACCATATTTTTTGTTTCGATTCAAATATTATTTAAAAAAGAACTTGATTATTCGCTAAAATAGCTAACTTTACGGCTCAGAAAGCAAGATTCCTATTTCAGGTTAATGTTTCAAAATTATTTTGTAATTAGATTAAATTCAAATTATTATGGAAGATAAATTAGTTACCCTTGCCATTCGTACTTTTCAACGGGCTCAAATGATTAAAACCGTTTTGGAAGAAAACGGAATTGAGACGGTAATTCACAATTTGAATCTCGAACAACCCGAGTTGGCTGTGGGTGTAAGAGTACGAATAAAAGAATCGGATTTGCCGCGTGCGCTTAAAATTGTAGAAGAAATGGAAAGCGCCTGGGAACTTGAAAATGAAAAATCAATCGGTCAACAAGTGCTTGTTCCTATTGATTTTGCCGATCAGGTTGAGAAAACCATTGATTTCGGATTCCATTTTGCCAAAGACATGAATGCCGAAATAGTGTTTCTCTATGTGTACTTTAGTCCCACATTTACTATTTCGATGCACAATGATTTAAGCACTTACAGTATAAGCGACAGCGAATTGCTGCGCCGCATTGTCAGTTCGGCGAATGCCGATGTCGAAAATATGCGAAATATTTTAAAGGCACGTATTGAAAATGGTGAATTGCCCAATGTGCCATTCAGTTTTGTGTTAAAGGAAGGTGTTCCCGAAGATCAGATTTTGGATTATTGTAAAAAAAACAAACCGGCACTTGTGGTCATGGGGACGCATGGAAAGAATATTTCGACCGAACTGATAGGCAGTGTAACCGCCGAAGTTATGGAATCGACTATTTCGCCTGTGTTTGCCGTTCCGGTACAGGTTTCATTAAAGTCGCCCGATCAAATAAAAAAAGTAGCTTATTTAACTAATTTTGATCAAAAAGATTTAATTGCTATTGATAAGACCATTGAACTTATGAAATCGAATGAGCTTGAAATTTATTTCATACATGCGTCTGAAAAAAATGAAGCCTGGAGTGAAGTAATGCTTGCCGGTATTAAAACCTATTTTGCCAATCATTATCCGAAACTGAAAACTCATTATGCATTAATAGGCTCTGCAAATTCGCCTGAATTAATTGATGATTACCTGAAAGCTAAAAATATCGATTTGCTGGCTTTCAATACGCGTCGACGTAAGCTCTTTTCACGATTGTTCAGCACGGGATTGGCGTATAAGTTGGTGCTACATTCCGATACCTTGTTATTTGTAACCCACGTGTAACCGCGATAGTTTCCGCATGACTTAATTCAGCTTTATTCCGTGGAATTACATAATTCCAATTAGTTATCCGTAAAGAAAAAGACACTGAAAAGCGTCTTTTCCTTTATATATTTGTGCTATTGATATGTTTCGAAACTTTAAAACCATGAAAATAAGTCGCTTTTAATAATTCTTTGCAGATAAATCTTAATTTATTAGAACTGTTTTCGTTATTCATTTTTTTTTCCGAAATTTGCAGACTTAAAAATACGAAAAAAAATAGTAATTTTAAGTAAGAAAACAAGGTGAAAGATACAAAGTACATTTTCGTAACAGGTGGAGTTACTTCATCGTTAGGCAAGGGAATTATTGCCGCATCGCTCGGCAAATTGTTGCATGCCCGTGGTTTTAGAGTAACAAATCAGAAACTCGATCCATATATCAATGTGGATCCGGGAACATTGAATCCCTACGAACATGGCGAATGCTATGTAACTGTTGATGGACATGAAGCCGATTTGGATTTGGGACATTACGAACGCTTTCTTGGAGTCGAAACTCACAAAGCCAATAACGTAACTACCGGACGCATTTACCAAAATGTAATCAACAAGGAACGTCGCGGAGATTATTTGGGTAAAACGGTACAAATCATTCCTCACATCACCGACGAAATTAAACGGAATATCAAGCAATTGGGGAGCAAAGGCGAGTTCGATTTCGTAATTACCGAAATCGGAGGAACTGTTGGCGACATCGAATCTTTACCTTATATCGAAAGCGTCCGCCAGTTGAAATGGGAACTGGGGAAAAACTGCCTGATAATTCACCTTACTTATGTTCCTTATCTTGCCGCGGCAAAAGAACTTAAAACCAAACCGACCCAGCACTCCGTAAAAGCGTTGCAGGAACAGGGCGTTCAGGCTGATATCCTGGTTTTGCGCACCGAACATAATATTTCTGCCGATATTCGAAAAAAAGTGGCATTGTTCTGTAATGTCGAACAATCGGCTGTAATGCAGTCAATTGATGTCCCGTCTATTTATCGGGTTCCACTGAATATGCAGCAAGAAAAATTAGATGAAGTGGTGCTGACAAAAATGGGATACGACTTGGCAAAAACGCCAAGAGCGGATATGGATAAATGGACTGCTTTTGTCGAGAAACTTGAAAATGCAACGGAAGAAGTCTGCATCGCCATTGTTGGAAAATATGTTCAACTTCCTGATGCTTACAAGTCTATCATCGAATCGTTGATTCATGCCAGCGCATACAACAACAAGAAGTTGAAACTTGAACTCATTTTGTCGGACAAATTGACAGATGAAAATGTAGAGAAAAAACTTCAAAAAGCAGATGGCATTATTGTTGCTCCGGGCTTCGGGCAGCGCGGTATGGAAGGAAAATTCGTTGCCCTGAAATATGCGCGCGAAAACAACTTGCCTTGCCTTGGGATATGTATGGGAATGCAAACCATGTGCATCGAGTTTGCCCGCAATGTGTTGGGCTATGCCGATGCTAACAGCACCGAAATTGATTCTTCCACAACTCACAATGTGGTCGACATCATGGAGGAACAAAAGAATATTCTTGACTTGGGCGGCAGTATGCGGCTTGGAGCGTATAAATGTAAACTTAAAAAAGGCACTAAAGTTTTTGATATTTACAAAAAAGAAAACATAAGCGAACGCCATCGCCATCGATACGAATTCAACAATGCTTTCAAAGAAGAATTTGAAAAAGCAGGTATGTGTTGCAGTGGAATAAACGAACAATCGGATTTAGTGGAAATCATTGAATTAACATCGCACAAATGGTATATTGGCGTTCAATTTCATCCCGAATACAGCAGTACGGTGGTTAACCCGCATCCGCTGTTCATAAGTTTTGTAAAAGCAGCTATTGAAAAGTAATACTCCTGGACCACTAAAGGGGAAAATAAATATTTCAGGTAAAAAAAGGTTTATGAGCCTTAAAAACAGAATGTTGAAAATAAATATGTCAAAGTAATCTAATTCTCTTTAGGGGTAAATTAATTTATAAATGGATAAAAACACGATTTTTGGATTTGTGCTTATTGCACTGATACTTATTGGATTTTCAGTGATGAACCGTCCGAACGAGGAGGAAATGGCTAAACAGCAAAGATATAATGATTCGATTGCATTAGTTGAGCGGGCTAAAATGGAGGCTGAAATAGCCCGACAAAAAGCCGAAACCGTTTTAACAGTCGATTCCGTAAATCCAAACGATACGACTGCTGTTGCCGATTTAGTGGCAGATGCTTATGGCGATTTCAGTGTTGCCGCTACGGGGGAAGAAAAATTCTATACCCTCGAAAACGAGTTGGTAAAACTGACGCTTAGCAACAAAGGTGGACGAATTTATTCTGCATTGTTGAAAAAATATCAAACTCACGATTCACTCCCACTTGTTTTGTTTGATGCACAGGAAAGCAACCTTGGTTTTACACTTATTACCAACAACAATCGTGTTGTAAACACTTCAAATCTTTATTTTGAACCGCTTGGAGAAGTGAAAAAAGATGCCAAAGGAACACAAACACTGGTTTTGCGTCTGAAAACATCCGGTACTGCTTATATGGATTTTACCTATACCTTACCTAAGGACAATTATATGCTCAGTTTTGGTATAAAAGCCAATGACATGAATAAAGTAATGCCTGCGGGAACCAATTTCATCGAGATGCAATGGTTTTCGAAAATTCGTCAACAGGAAAAAGGACGGAAATTTGAAGACAGATATTCGAATATCCATTATAAGTATGTTGCCGATGGTGTTGAAAAACTAAGCGAATCGAAAAATGACGAGAAAAAAATTCCAAATAAAGTAAAATGGATTGCTTTTAAAGATCAGTTCTTCAGCAGTATTTTAATTGCCGGAGATGCATTTACATCAACCAGCCTGGTAAGCAAAACTGAAACTGAAGAAAGCGGTTATTTAAAAACTTATAGCGCCGACATGACTGTTGCTTTCGACCCGACGGGAAAGGAATCTACAAATTTCAATTTGTTTTTTGGTCCAAACCAGTATAAGGTGCTGTCCGCTTACGACAAAGGACTCAAAGGCGATGATAAGTTGTCGTTGCGTAGCTTGATTCCGCTTGGTTGGGGAATTTTTGGTTGGGTAAACAGATTTCTCATTATCCCCATGTTTAATTTATTCAGCCGTTTTATTTCAAACTTCGGTATCATTATTCTTTTAATGACCGTTGTGATAAAACTCGGACTTTACCCGCTCACTTATAAATCATATATTTCGAGCGCTAAAATGCGGGTGTTGAAACCTGAAATTGACGAGATTAATGCACGCATTCCAGCCGAAAAAGCCGCCGAGCGCCAAAAAGCGACGATGGAATTGTATAGTAAAGTTGGCGTGAGCCCCATGAGCGGTTGCTTGCCTGTCTTATTGCAAATGCCAATTTTGTTTGCCATGTTCAGCTTTTTCCCCTCCGCTATTGAACTGCGCCAGGAGAGTTTTTTGTGGGCCAACGATTTGTCATCGTACGATGCAATTATAAGTTGGGGTGGAAACATACCGCTTGTAACCGAATATTTCGGTAATCACATCAGTTTGTTTACGCTTTTGATGACAATAGCAACGTTGATTTCTACAAAACTGAATATGACTAATACGGCTACACAAGATCAACCCGGAGCAGGAATGATGAAATGGATGATGTATTTGATGCCCATCATGTTTATGTTTATGTTTAATAATTACGCTTCAGGTTTGAGTTATTATTATTTCGTATCGACATTAATATCTATCATTCAAACTTATGCAATACGCGCTTCGGTAGACGAAAAGAAACTGCTTGCACAACTCCATGCAAAACGCAACAGTAATGCGAAAAAGCCGGTTAAAAAAAGCGGATTTATGGACCGTCTTGAAAAAATGCAACGTGAACAGCAAAAAGCCATACGTAACAGAAAATAAAAATTTGACTTTATAAAAGAGAAGGCGCAAGAAACGAAGTTGTAACTTTGTACTTTGCGCTTTTTCTGTACAATCAAAAAGAACTGTGCCATGAACAGAATAATTATAGTTGCAATAGCGGGTTTTCTTTCAATCGCTTTAGTGTCCTGCGGCAAAAACAAACGCTTCGACGTGAATACTGATTCGGAAAAAATAGAAGTTAAAATCAAACGTTTCGATCGTGATTTGGTTAAACTTGACACTTCCGCACTCGACGTAGAAATACAAAAGCTTTACGAGCAATATCCTGAATTTATGCCGGTATATGTTTCTGATATTCTTGGCGTAAATCCAAATGACACCGTGGAAGTTCGTAAGTTGATTTATGAGTTTTTGTCCGATACGGCTTTCCAGTCGGTCAACCGAAAAACGTTGGAAACATTTAACGACGTTTCGGCAATGGAGCAAAGCATTTCAACATCGTATTCGTATATCCGGCATTACTTTCCCGAAATAAAACTACCGGAAGTTTATTTCTTTGTTTCGGGTTTTAATCGCTCTATCATGTTGAACGATAATTTTGTAGGTATCGGAACCGATTTATATCTGGGTAGCGATTATGCAAAATATACAGAATTTTCATATCAATATCTTACGTATAACATGCGACCGGAAAGCGTTTCGCCCGATATTATTTCGGCATTACTTTTCAAATCTTTCCCGTTCGATTGTAAAGAAGAACGATTACTCGACAATATGCTGTATCGGGGGAAAGTAATGTATTTGCTTTCGGTGGTGATGCCGGACGAAAAACCGAATGATCTCATGGGTTACAGCAAGCGCCAGTGGGAGTGGAGCCGGAAATATGAAAAAGAGATATGGGAAACTATCGTTGATCAGAAAGATTTGTTCTCGACCGATGTGATGCTGATTAGAAAATACCTGAATGATGCCCCGTTCACCACTCCGGTATCTAAGGAATCGCCCGGAAGGCTCGGTACATGGGTCGGGTGGCAAATTGTTCGGAGCTATATGGACAATAACAAAAATGTCAGTCTGACCGATTTAATGAAAGACAATAATTACCAGCAAATCTTTGATAAATCGGGATACATGCCCTGAGGAGTTGAAAAGTTTGGAATTTGAGCGTTTGAAAGTTCGTCTCGCCGGAGGCGGGATGAAAGTTTGAAAATTTGAAATTAGCTAACTAATAAAAAAGGACTCGTCCGAATTATTCGAACAAGTCCTTCTTAATTTTAAAACATTTGTTTGAGTTGGATTATACCGGACTGATTGCTTCTGAAGGACAAACATCAGCACAAGTGCCACAGTCGGTGCATACATCAGCATCAATTACATAGATATCACCTTCTGAAATTGCATCTACTGGACATTCGCTGATACATGAACCGCAGGCAATACAATCTTCTGAAATAACGTAAGCCATTTTTCTTAAATTTTTGTTAGTACTAATTAGTTCTGCAAAAGTATCACTTTTTCTAAATCAAAAAAAATATTTAAAGTAATATTTTCATTTTATTCGATTTTTCTCCTTGTTGCAGTCAAATACATTAACCATTGAGCTTTTTGTTGGGTTGCGGTTGGCCCTTGTGTATTTTATAAATTTTAGCCTGAAGAAGACAATGCAATACCCATCGGTTTTGTCGATAAAAAGATTACTTTTGCACAATTAATGATATATTTTCGTTTATTTTTATGATAATTTCATAAAATTACAAATTTATATATCAGTCAATGAGTGTGTTAAATCAGATATTACAATTTTATGATTTGTGTAAATTTGCGGTTATTCGCGTAATTTGCGTTTTTCTTGCTTTTGATACATCCTCTTTTTTGCGTGGCAGGATTTTCCTGTTAGAGATATTTCAGCCCACGAAAGTCAAAAAAAATTTTACTTCGAAGAAACCGGAGTCAATCCAAACTTTTGCTCGGCAAACCGACGTATAAATGCCACGGTTTCATCAATTCCAAGCGCCGAAGAATTGATACACAAGTGATATGACTCGGCGGCGCCCCAAACTTTTCCACTATAATAATTGTAATACTCAGCGCGTTTCTTGTTGGTTTTCACTATCATTTCACGTGCTTTTTCTTCCGAAATTTTTTGATAGCCGACAACGCGTTTAATTCGGTCTTCGGCATCGGCGCTGATAAACACATTCAGGATGCGGGGATTATTACTTAAAATATAGTCGGCACAACGCCCTACGAAGATGCACGATTTTTGTTCGGCTAAATTACGAATGACATCACTCTGGATTTTAAACAATGTTTCGTTACAAAGGTAATTGTTGACATAGATTTCGTCCACCAAAGAGTTCCGTAATCCGAAAAATCCCCCAAGTATGCTATGGCTTGCTTTTTCATCGGCTTTTTCAAAGAATTCCTTTTCCAGACCGCTTTCCTGCGAAGCAATCTGGATCAGTTCTTTGTCGTAAAAGGATATGCCTAATTGCACGGCTAATTTTTCTCCAATCTGGCGACCGCCACTACCCAACTGGCGACCGATATTAATTACAAACTTTTCGTTCATGGCTGTAATATTTTTATTAAAATTCAAATATTCTGTTTGTTTTTAAACTTTCTGAATTGTGTAGTAAGCATATAGGCGGCTACAAGGCTCGAAAGCAAATCGGCCGAAGGCATGCTGTACCAGACGCCGTTTATCCCGAAAATTGGAGGCAAAATAAGTAAACAAGGCAGTAAAAACAACAACTGGCGGGTTAATGACAAAAAAATTGCTTTCTTCGCCATGCCGATACTTTGAAAAAAGTTGGTTGTTACCATTTGAAACCCGACAATAGGGCTGAAAATAAGAATAATACGTAATCCGTTAGCGGCTAAATCGATCAACGTTTGGTCGCTGGTAAAAACTGAAGCCACAGCATACGGGAATATTTCACCAATCAGGAAACCTAAAGTCATAACACAAATTGCCATGATAACGGTTAGTTTCAACACTTTGTTTACCCTGTCGTAATTACCCGCTCCAAAATTATATCCGGCAATGGGTTGCATCCCATGGTTTAGTCCCATTACAATCATACCAAAAAGGAAGACTACCCTGTTTACAATTCCATACGCTCCTACCGCCAAATCCCCGCCTTGTTTGATAAGCGCCTGATTGATTATGATGACGATTACACTCGAAGCGGCATTCATCAAAAACGGCGACATACCGATAGATAAAGAATCAACTACAATCTTACGCTTCAACTTGAATATTCCCTTTTGTAGGTGAATAAAACGATCTTTGTTGCTGAAAAGTTTAATTTGCCAGCTTAGCATTACTGCTTGTGAAATAACAGTTGCCAGTGCACTTCCCTTAATTCCCCAGCCAAAACCAAAAATAAACAACGGATTGAGTACCAGATTAATCAGTACGGTAGAAAGGGTGGCATACATGGCTTTTTGTGGATTACCGGTGGAACGCAACAAAGCATTCAGTCCCATATACGTGTGCGTTACCACATTGCCGATTAAAAGAACCACCATATAATCGTGCGCGTAAGGAAGCGTCTCGGAACTTGCCCCAAAGAAATAAAGAATAGGATCGAGAAAGAGTAAAACAACAATGGTATACGCTAATCCGAAAATCAGGTTCAATACAAACACGTTTCCTAAGATATTATTGGCCGTACTGTAATCCTTTTGTCCCAGGCGTACCGACATTAACGTGGCAGCGCCGGCTCCCACTAACGAACCGAATGCCGCGGCAAGATTCATCAACGGAAAAGTAATTGCCAAACCCGATATCGCCAACGCGCCCACTCCATGACCGATAAAAATACTATCGGTAATGTTATACAGCGACGAAGCCGTCATGGCAATAATAGCCGGAACAGCATATTGTATCAATAAGCTCCCCACCTTTTCCGTCCCTAACGCCATGGGCAATCCTTTTTGTTCCATTTATTTTTTTTAATTTTAGTGCAAATGTACTAAAAAAGCAGACCGGTTGTAATCTTGTTTTTTCGTTAATAATATGTAATAATGGCTTGGGTGTAGTTTTGAAGCAGCTTTATTTTTTTTGGAAATTCATTTCAAAGATGTATAGTACCCTATCTTTCAAATTCGTGTATTTTTTGGCACAATATTCAAATATCAGTCATTTAAAGTGTAATAAAAATATAGGAAATATCAGCCTTTATTTGCGAAAATTTGCGGTATTTGCGTAATTTGCGTTCTACCTTTTTGGTTTGGCTTGTCCAGGTTAGGTAAGTAAAAAAACATAATGTCGTATTTTCGACCCATGTTTTATGGTTTTACACAGGGATATATCAATACTTAACTGCTTTAATTGTGTAACCGGCATTTTGCAACTGGTTAATTATTCCAGCTTTACCGGAAAGATGTAAGCAACCCACTGCCACAAAACATGAATTTTCGGCAAACATTGTTTTAAATTGTTCCACCCAGTTGTTATTTCGTTGTTCTACCAGTATTTTTCTTTCTTCGTTACTCATATCATCATCTTCCGTGTAAATCACTTGCAATTGTTCGAGATCGCCTGCAATATACGCACTATTCAAGCGTTTTGTCATATCCATTGATTCTTCTTTCTCCTTCACGGTTCTGACCAAAATCTCTGCCTGGCGTTTCAACGGGATGTGATTAAACAAAATATCTATCTGTTCGTCAAGCGTTTCGAGTCCAATAAATTTTTTGTTTGCTTTTTTCCCTGTTTTCTGAATAACTTGGTCAATAGCTTCGGGTTCTTTTTTCATGTTGTTGAGTTTCATATACAATACACCCGAATACATGGTTGAAAGCATCATTGGTTTCATTTTCTCCAAAGGCTTCAAACCGAATCCAATCACATTTTTAAATTCAGCATCAACCAATGTATAATCTTCAGGACTTATCAAATCGGAAAGAGTAGTGTCTTTCATTATGGCTGCTTTCATCAAGTGCATCTGCATGTTTAGCATATCACTCATATCCAGCTCACCTACAACAGCATCGACAGAATTTATGTAAGTTAACACATTTTCAAAACCAGGTATTTGTTCTTTTTCAATTAGATGATGCGTTCCAAACAGATAGCTTGGTTTTGTTAAACCGTTACCCTCGACTTTCCATAATAGTTGGGCATTGGCGCTAAAAATAAGCAAGATGGCAATAACTGCCAATATGGAAATTCTTTTGCTCATAAGTAATCCGATTAATTTGTTGGTTTAAATAGTGTCAGAAAGAAAACTCAGCCTTTTCTTTCAAGCACTAAATTAACAGTTGTAAGTTATCAGTTCCGCTACAATTATAAATCTACGATAGTGGAGGATAGTTCAAAATTGCAAACTTTGGCTCTCTATGACAGGTACAGGTTAGTTTCACAACGCTTGCAATATTTTCGGAAAACGCTTTTCAGGCATTGATACCCTTTAAATTATTATATTCGCTTGCCGAAGGCGAAAACTACATTTCATTTTTGGGCGCTACGGGGCTTCCTGTGATAAAAGATCATTTTTTTCAGTACATGACAAAAGACCAAAAGGAATCTGTCTGTCGCAGGCAGGTTCCTTTTGGTCTTATAGTGTGCTATGCTTGAATTTTGTATTCTTTTTTTCTATTGGATATAAGAGAGATATTTTTTTTCGTCATGTGCCGAGTGAAAATTTTATAATGCAAACATCATGGCTATTGTATCTCTTTTAAATTGCCAATTTTGGATATAGGACTTTTGTATGAACTTATTTGACTTTTGCGGTTTAATATTCTCACAGGAAACCTGGTTATACTCATCTTTATAGTAAAATGTTTTTCTCCTAAAGGAATAAGCAAGAGGTAAATTAAATGAAATTAACTCTTCTATGCACAGATACAATTCTGCACGATTGATGCCTAAACGTTCTGCTAATTGTTTTGGCGTTCCAGTTTCCTGTAATTGAATGAGTCGATGGAGTTGATTTATCTGATCGGGTGAATTAAGTTGATTCATGTTGTTTTCTCGATTTAATTGAAAGATTATTATAAACAGATTGATTTCTTGGGCTAAAAAATTAGCTTGTGAAAATTAATAAGAGCCCGTACATAACGCAAGTTTAAACCAAACGGTAATTTCCTTTAAACTTAGTATATCCGGCAGGCAGGGTTTGTCTGCCCGCCGGATATTTTAAAGCCAAGGTTAAATCACTATCATATTTTTATAAGTTAAACTTGCCTTGTAGTTTCACGCTTCCGTATTCTATTTTCAATTTGTACTTGCCACTTTCCCACATATCCACAGGGATATAAGTTTCGGGGTTGACGCTTGTGTCTAAAGTGGAATAATGAACTACATTACCTGTTTCTGATTCGGTAACTGTTATCTGAGCTGTACCTACGCTGAAATCGAAGACAACGACTAACTCATCATTTTCGACAAATGCACTTACAGGATCAACAGAAACTGTACTTACAGAAGACGTACTCATAAGGGAAGTAGAAGTAACACGTGGCCGCGTAGGCGTCACTGTTGTTCCCACATTACTAAGATTAATTTCTTCGGCGTTAGCCAAACTGATGCCCGTGAACATAAATAAGGAGACAACGGCAATAAGAACTTGTTTCATAAATTCAGTTTTTAAATAATTTAAGTTTGAAATATAAGTTTGAAATAATATAAGTACTTTTGTGTATTCAAAGATAAGCACAATAAGTTGTTCTTGCAAAAAAAAGTGTGGTAAGGCGGGTTGATATGTTGATTTTTAAAGTACAGAAAATAAGATAGATAACATTGTCTGTTGAAAATAAATTGGTAAGGCAATAAAATTTAACGGAAAACACGCCGAATTTAACCAATGCTTTTCTTCGAAATTGAAGCAAGCGGTGGAAATCGGAGAATATATTCAAAGCAGTATAATCGCAAATAGTATATGATTAAAAAGGTACCAATAACTGCCATTATAATTTTATTATTTATATTGGGTTCGTGTCAGATAAAAGATACGGACAAGAAAACCATTAACGCTGCCGGACAACTGCTGGACGCTTCGCCCGATAGCGCATACAAATTACTAAGCTCAATAAAGCGTCCCGAAGAATTGCCTCAAAGAGATTATGCCGCCTGGTGTTTGCATTTTACCCACGCGCAATACAAACTGAACTACCACATCAAATCGGACAGCCTGATTCGTATTTCAATAGATTTT
This sequence comes from Paludibacter sp. UBA5753, assembly GCA_002427615.1. Classification (GTDB taxonomy): domain Bacteria; phylum Bacteroidota; class Bacteroidia; order Bacteroidales; family Paludibacteraceae; genus Paludibacter. The sequence goes on along the minus strand of DIFH01000146.1, from coordinate 1,574 downwards.
TATGACAGTAATAATTATTACGACCAGGCTGGAACTGCCTATTACCTGCAAGGAACCATCTTAGAATCGCAGGGATTGAACGAACGCGCCCTGGAGGCATATAAAAACGCCTTGGAAAAATTGTTGAAGACAGATGATTCGAGGATGCTGGGGCTGACCAACTTCAATATCGCTTACCTGTATATGAACGATAAATTATTCAAAACTTCCTTGTCGTATTTCAATAAGTCGCTGGTTTATTTTATGTTGAACGAGAATAATCTGGACATAGCTTGCGCTTATCGGTTTATTTCAGACATGTATTCTCAAATGAACTATCCCATTGATAGCATACTCTATTATTCAAATTTAAGTATATCCTATTCAAGGAAGTTAAACAATCCTGATTTGTATTATGAGATAATATCCCGACAGGGTGAATTATATCACAATGTTGATATCAATAAATCAAAACAGTATATGTTACAGGCATATAAATATAATCCAGAAAAGTTTAAATATAATTCCTTATATCTGGCTTATTTATATTCAAAACTAAACAGGCAGGATTCGGCTCAGTATTTTCTGGATATATTGCGAACAGACTCCGCCTATTATTATTCTAATGAATTGCCCTTGTTTGCTTCGGCCTATATATCAAAAAGCAAAAATGATTACAACCGGGCATTTGAATACCTCGAAAAAGCGTACTTAAAACATGATTCATTATTCAATATAAAGTCGCAAAGCCAACTCTACCTGATAGATAAGCAATACGATCTGACCCAGAAAGAAAAAGAAAATGCAAAGTTAACAATTGCCAACCGCAACAAAGTGATATGGATTACTTTGTTGATAATAGTTGTATTATTTGCATTGATAATTTTGTTGCTGATAAACAACCAGCATAAAAAGCAACAGGGTTTACTCGAGATGGAAAAACAACGATTGAAATTTGAGGCAGAAACAAATCGTATAAGTAATTTACAGAAGCGGGAGTTGCTTCTTTCAAATCTGAATCATAAAGTTGATAATACGCTGAAATTTAATAAAATGCAGAAGGGCGTTATGCATGCTGAGAAATACGAGGCATTTTTAGAAATGATCACAAAAGAATCGATACTGTCCGAAAACGAATGGCAGTATTATATTGATGAAGTAAATAACCTTTATGACAATAAAGTAAAAGATTTACAGAATAGCTATACAGAACTAACACTCACGGATTTAATTGTTATTGTACTAATTGTGCTAAATGTAAATATATCGGATGCATGCAGCCTGATGAACATGACAAAAAACACAATGTATGTTCGACGAAAGACAATTAAAAAACGTCTGGGAATAGGAAACGAAGTAGAACTGGAAGACTGGATAAGTCAAAATATAACCCGTGAATCAATATAATAGAGTTTATATGGATTCACTTATTAGATACATGTTTTTAAACCCTATAGAATTCACATAGTTTTACTGTTTTTCAGTTCAGGAAGGGGAAAAACTCTATTGGAAAGCACACATAGTTAATTAATGTTGACGCATTAATTAGGGTCTGCTGAAAAAGTATAAAAAGTCTGATAAATAGTAATTTATAG
>DIFH01000011.1:15220-17586 GCA_002427615.1 Paludibacter sp. UBA5753 | reverse complement strand
AATACCATGCCCGACATACAAAAATGAAGACCCAGGTTCGGATGTTGATTTTGTATTCCAACAACTTTTCAAACCCTTAAAATTAAAAAAGAATGCCCAAAGAAGATTACCTCCTGAAATATCTCGAAAAATTGAGCCGTGTGATTGCAGCCATGCTTGGATTACGCGACAAAGGTTTCCCTGAAGATGCACTGCATTTAGCCGACGAAACTTACAAAGAGTTACTGACTCTAAATTTGGAAACTATTTCGGATATGCCGGTGGATGAATTTATAGATACAATTAAAAAATCGGGGTATTCGGCTACTTATATTGAAGCGCTTGCCGGAATTACCAAAGAAACTGCCGACTGCTTTGACCTGAAAAGAGATTTTGAAAAAAAACATATATTCAACAAAAAAGCGCTACTTTTGTACAAACTATTAAATGAGAAAGATAAAACTTACTCTTTCGAACGAGAATTGATTATTTCTGATCTTGAAAAGAATTTGCTTCAATAATGATTGATTTTTTTCTAATGCACTGTAAGTTAAATATTTATATTCAACTGACAAAAGACATTCAAATAAATAACGCCATTATTTTCATGGACATTTTCATGGTTCTACCCGTGTTTACTCACATTTAAGTCCTTCTGACTTGTGAAAACAACAGGTAGTTTGGAATTTAGCAGGTCTTATCTTCTGGCGAACTCACGTTAATATATATCATCAACTTTCCTGAAGTTCATAAGGTTGGAAAAGCAATAATACAAATAATAAACATGATAAACTATAATAATAACAACAAACAACGTCCTGAAAAAGACATGATTTTCGGTATACGTGCGGTTATTGAAGCTGTACAAGCCGGAAAAGAAATTGATAAAATCCTGATGCGCCGAGATATGACCAGTGAATTATCGCGGGAGCTTTTTACCGCTTTAAATGGTTTGCAAATCCCTGTTCAGTATGTTCCTCTCGAAAAACTGAATAAGATGACGATGAAAAACCATCAGGGAGTGATAGCTTTCATTTCACCGGTGGCTTATCAACGCATCGAAGATATTATTCCCGGCATTTACGAAGAAGGTCGCATGCCCTTTATTGTAGTGCTCGATGGCGTTACCGATGTACGTAACTTCGGAGCCATTGCCCGCACTTGCGAATGTGCCGGTGTGGATGCCGTTGTGATTCCCACCAAAGGCGGCGCCTCTATCAATGCCGATGCCGTAAAAACCTCAGCCGGAGCGTTACTTTCCATTCCCGTTTGTCGCGAAGCGAATTTGGGTAATGCACTAAAATTCATTGTTGCATCGGGAATCAAACTGGTTGCGGCCAGCGAAAAAGCCACTAAAAATTACACCGAAACCGCCATGACTGAACCGATTGCTATCATCATGGGATCGGAAGATGAAGGAGTCAGCCCAGATTATCTCCGCTTGTGCGACGAAATGGTAAGCATTCCCATGCTGGGAAATATTAATTCCCTGAACGTTTCGGTGGCTGCGGGTATATTGATTTATGAAGCTGTGCGGCAAAGAAACAGCCCCCTAACCCCAGAAGGGAAATGAACAACTTGTTTCTATAAAATAATAATCCGGCTTTTCACTCCGCAATAAGTCCCATTCAGAGGATATTTAGGGGTATATTTCCCAATGAAAGTACTTTACGAAGATAACCATATCATAGCTGTCAACAAAACCTGCTCCGAAATTGTACAGGGCGACAAAACTGGCGATGAACCACTTTCGGAAACCATTAAAAATTTTCTGAAAGAAAAATACAATAAACCCGGCGATGTTTTTCTGGGCGTTACACATCGGCTCGACCGACCGGTGAGTGGTGTGGTGCTTTTCGCCAAAACCGGTAAGGCATTGACGCGACTTAATGAAATGTTTAAAAACCAAGAGGTAAAGAAAACCTATTGGGCTATTGTAAAAGAAAAACCGGCACAACCCGAAGGCAGACTCGAACATTTTCTGCTTCGTAATGAAAAACAAAACAAATCGACGGCACACGATAAGATGGTGCCAAATGCAAAAGCGGCGGCATTAAGCTATAAGCTCATTGCTCATTCCGATACTTACTATTTGCTCGAAGTACATCTCGAAACCGGTCGTCATCATCAAATTCGTTGCCAGCTGGCAAAAATGGGTTGTCCGATAAAAGGAGACCTGAAATACGGTTTCGCCCGCTCCAATCCCAACGGTGGCATCAGTCTGCATGCCCGCCAGGTAGAATTTATCCATCCGGTTTCCAAACAGCTCATTCAAATTACCGCTCCTGTGCCCCAAGATGATAAATTGTGGGTGGAAATGGAAAAAATGTTACAATGATTCAAAAAATATTTGATAAAAAAGGTAACTACTCAGCACCCTTTATTTT
>DIFH01000011.1:3875-15110 GCA_002427615.1 Paludibacter sp. UBA5753 | reverse complement strand
TAACAATCAACTAAATGGCTAATTATTATTAAATTTATTAGAGCGCTGAGTAGTTACTAAAAAAGTTTCAATTCCTTATTTCAACTTGTTGTATTCTCCTTTCTGAATCTTTCATTTCCCATAAGAGAGACGGCGTTTGACAAAAAAAAGGTCAAGGCGCACGAACTATCAAAAATACGGAGTCCCGCCAAGGCGGGATGAGAAAATTTTTGCTGCGAGTGCAACGCAGAGATGGGCGTTTTCTTGCAAACCCTATTTACTGTCATTTCCTTTTCAACAAGTCCTCCAGTTTAATCAATTCATCTCTTAACTGAGCTGCTTCGAGGAATTCAAGTCTTTTAGCTGCTTCCTGCATGGCTTTCTTTGTTTTGGCAATGGCTTTTTCGAGCGCCGGTTTCGACATATACTGAACAACAGGATCGGCTGCAACGGCTTGCGAAAGGTCGGGTTCGATATAAGCATTCGGTTCCATTTTGCTGAACGAATTACGTTCGCCTTTGGTGATAGCGGTCGGTGTAATTCCATGCAGTTCGTTGTATGCCAACTGTTTTTCTCTCCTCCGATTGGTTTCACTGATGGTTTTCGCCATGCTGTCGGTAATTTTATCGGCATACATAATCACCCGTCCGTTCAGGTTTCGGGCAGCACGACCTGCAGTTTGTGTCAGCGATCGATGCGAACGTAAAAAGCCTTCTTTATCGGCATCCAAAATGGCTACCAACGAAACTTCAGGTAAATCCAATCCTTCCCGCAATAAATTCACGCCAACCAAAACATCATAAATTCCACGTCGCAAATCTTCCATAATCTGCACGCGGTCGAGCGTATCCACATCGGAGTGAATATAATTGCACTGAACGCCCATTTTAGCTAAATAATCCGTCAACTCTTCAGCCATACGCTTGGTAAGTGTGGTTACAAGGACGCGTTCATCTTTTTCCACGCGTTGTTGGATTTCTTCAAGCAAATCATCAATCTGGTTCAGACTCGGACGAACATCGATAACCGGATCGAGCAAACCAGTGGGGCGAACTAATTGATCAACGACTATACCTTCGCTTTTAGCCAGCTCATAATCGGCAGGCGTAGCGCTCACGTAAATGGTTTGCGGATTCAGCGCTTCAAACTCTTCAAATCTTAACGGACGGTTGTCTTTTGCCGATGGCAGACGGAAACCATATTCAACCAAATTCTGTTTCCGGGCTGCATCGCCACCAAACATGGCGCGGATTTGCGGAACAGTTACATGACTTTCGTCGATCACCATCAGATAATCTCTGGGAAAATAGTCGAGCAAACAAAAAGGACGGCTTCCCGGCGCACGGCCATCGAAATAACGCGAATAATTCTCAATCCCTGAACAATACCCAAGTTCTTTGATCATTTCCAAATCGTAATTTACCCGTTCGTAAATACGCTTGGCTTCGTAATCTTTTCCTACCGAACGAAACATTTCAACCTGCAATTCCATATCTCGTTCAATATGATGAATGGCCTGAGCAATGCGTTCTTTAGTAGTCACAAAAATACTGGCAGGATATATTTTATAAGCATCAAAATGTTCAATTACATGATAATTAACCGGTTCGATAGTGAAAATTTCATCAATTTCATCTCCCCAGAAAACCACGCGAACAATAAAATCGGTATAAGCAGGAAAAACATCGACCGTGTCGCCCTTTACCCTGAAATTTCCACGGTTCAGTTCTATCTCGTTACGTGAATACAAACTATCCACCAAAGCCCGCAAAAAAACATTGCGAACTAATTTCTGCCCGCGATGGATTTCAATCACATTACTCGTAAAATCATCAGGATTTCCGATTCCGTACAAACATGAAACCGACGAAACCACCAAAACATCCCTCCTCCCCGATAACAAGGATGAAGTGGTTGCTAAACGCAACTTCTCAATTTCCTGATTGATGGATAAGTCTTTTTCGATATACGTATCGCTTACAGGTAAATAAGCTTCAGGTTGGTAATAATCGTAGTATGAAACGAAATATTCAACTGCATTTTCGGAAAAAAAATTTTTAAACTCACTATACAACTGGGCAGCCAGCGTTTTGTTGTGGCTCAACACCAAAGTTGGACGATTTATTTCATTCACCACGTTGGCAATAGTAAACGTTTTGCCTGAACCCGTTACACCCAACAAAGTCTGAAATGGAATTCCCCTATTCAGTCCATCCACCAGTTGCCGGATTGCTTCTGGTTGATCGCCTGTAGGCCGGTAGGGAGAAATAAGTTTAAAGGACATCTTTCAAGTTGATAGTTATGAAATAAATATGGCAAATCGGAAAGCATGAACAGCATAAAGTCAATAACAAACGCGTATCAAATCTTCTCAAAGTTCCGAATTTTGGAAAAGTTTTATATCAATGCCGTTCATTTCACAATATCTATTCCAGCGGCATGACCAGCATTAAAATTATATACACAAGTATTCCAGGAAACCCTGCCGATAAAACAGACAGCAAGACATAAGCCACTCTAACAAGTGTAACGTCTAAATTGAGATAGTCTGCTATTCCGGCGCAAACGCCGCCAATCATTTGATTATGCGAACGACGAAGTTTTTTCTCCATGGGGGTTTATTAATTTTAAATGATTCTGCAAAGGAACAAAAAAAGGCTGATTTTACCCATAAAGTTTTTCAATTTTTAAAATTTTGCTCACAATTAAAAATAAAACACCCGAATCCACCACTTAGTTCCAATTAACTACTCGTCTACTCATAAATTTCAAAACAAAAACGATCCGAAGTAACTCCGAACCGTTTTCAATTTATCGCTGAATGTTTTTACTTTTCACCTTTACTTGCTGTTCCAGGTTTGGCAATGCTATCGCGCATCGAAGTATCGGCTTCGATATTTTTCATTCTGTAATAATCCATAATACCCAGATTTCCACTGCGGAATGCTTCTGCCATCGCTTTAGGAACTTCGGCTTCGGCTTCAATCACTTTGGCGCGCATTTCCTGCGATTTGGCTTTCATTTCCTGTTCCAACGAAACCGCCATGGCGCGCCGTTCTTCGGCTTTTGCCTGAGCTATGTTTTTATCCGCCTCTGCCTGATCCATTTGAAGTTGAGCTCCAATATTTTTACCTATGTCAATATCCGCAATATCAATGGAAAGAATTTCGAAAGCAGTTCCTGCATCCAATCCTTTTTTCAACACCAATTTAGAAATAGAATCAGGATTTTCGAGAACGCTTTTGTGCGATTCCGACGAGCCGATTGAGGACACAATCCCTTCGCCCACACGGGCTAAAATAGTTTCTTCACCGGCGCCGCCCACCAATTGTTTGATGTTGGCGCGAACCGTTACACGTGCTTTGGCAATCAGCTGTATGCCATCTTTTGCAACTGCCGCAACAGGAGGAGTATCAATCACTTTCGGATTAACTGACATTTGCACAGCCTGAAACACATCGCGGCCGGCAAGGTCGATGGCGGTCGCCATTTTAAATGTAAGGTCGATGTTTGCTTTTGAAGCAGAAACCAAAGCATGAACCACCCGTTCGATGTGTCCACCTGCCAGATAATGCGCTTCAAGACCATCCCGCGTTACTTCCTTGATATCGGCTTTATGGGCTTCAATCATGCAAGCCACAATGGTATGAGGCGGTACCTTACGGATACGCATCAAGAATAACTGTATCAGCGAGATATTCACTCCCGATACTTTGGCGGATACCCAAAGCAAGAAAGGTACGTAGTAAAAGAAAAGCAGTAAAAGAACAAGGAGTACCGCTAATCCGACAATTTCAATTCCAATCATAACATTATTTTTTTTAGAGATTAATATTCAATTTAATTCTACTTGACAGATTCTATTTTTCAGACATNNCCCGAAAGAATGATCTATTATAAAAATCTACGGAATTTATGTTGTTTTAAATGCCTGTTCAATAAAATGAAACCTGTTAATCCTGTTAATCTTGTCAGGTGGTTTACTATTATTTTATTCTGTCAAAGTCGAATTAAGAACAAAGAATAAACCAACATCCCGAAAAAGATTAAAAAACTATGTAAGCGATAACAACAAATAAATTGTCGGAGTCGGAACTCCAACATCCCGAAAAGACTAAAGACTAACCCGATAATAAACAATAGATTGTCGGAGTCGGAACTCCAACATCCCAATATTACCTGCTATCTATTCCACTCTTTCCACCAATATATTCGTATTCATCACTTCCAAAATCTTTACTTCCACACCTTCATCAATAAAATCATCATTGGTCTTGGCTTCCACAATATGACCATTGATTTTAACTTTTCCCATAGGAGCAAGCCGGGAGCTTGTAATGCCAACATCGCCAATTTTAACATCAACATCTTTCAACGGATCGTTTTTTCCATCAATCTCCGTTTTTAACGACATTTTTTCCAATGTTTTCGATCGTAAAAATATCCATACGGCTATTCCCAGAAAAACCACACCACCGAGCAAAGTCAAATGGCCGGCAGTATTGCCAATTTGTGAATAGGCATAATACACGGCGGCGCCGACAAACAATGTTCCTGCAATTCCGGCTAAGGAGATACCCGGTATCAAAAACAACTCCACAAGAAAGAATATAATACCGATTAATAATAGTACAACAACAATGGTGGTTTCCATAACAATAAAAATTTCGGGTAAAAATACGATTTATTCTTTATATAACCATGAGTTCGTAACTAAATATTAAGCATTTAATAGTCATCGGATGACTTGCGGATAACTATTGTTTGCAAGGAAACGCCCATCTCTGCTTCGTGCGCCTTGACCTTTTCTTATCAAACACTGAGTTTTCTTTCAAGCACTATTTTCTCTCAATGTATTTTACTTCGAGGTTGCAGGCTTCCAACAGTTTTTGTTGGGCAAGTTTTTCCAAATCAATTAACTTTTGCTCTGAGTCCAGAATTTTTCTCATTAATATATTTTTCTCTTCAGTTTTCTGTGTTATGGAGTAATGTTCCCTCATTTGTTGCAGCTCATTTTTCAAAATCTGGAGCTCTTTCTTCATTTTAAGCCATTCTTTAAACCTGCTTAAAGCCTGTGTACTCTGAAACTGTTCGAAGCGTGTATAAATTGTTGAGTCATTGATCACGACCGAAAACTCAGCTTCATTCGCGGTCTCTTGCTGTTGCAGGTTTTCTACCGGATACATATTCACATTTTCAGCTTTTCTGTTTACTTTCAATTGAGCCACCCGACGCAAAAGATCTTTATCCTCGGTGCGGAATAAAATTTTCGTTTCATTCGGAATAAACTTATAAATCATAACTTTGCCTGCCGGTTGATTCCTGTCGGTAGCAAACCAACCGATACGCTGTTGTTCATCAATCACCATCATGTAATCGTTTGCCGGAGAGTTAAACGGCATACCAATGTTTTCAGGAACCAGAAAATCCTGCGAACCCGAAGCATATTTTGTTATAAATATATCATATCCGCCTATTGAATTTTCGCCATCGGAAGCAAAATATAGAGTTACGCCATCCAACATCAGAAAAGGATAATTTTCGTTTGCATCGGTATTGATAACGTTGGAAATAGAAACAGGCAACGACCAGTTATCTAACAACTTAAATGATGAAAAAATATCCATATTACCCTTTAGTGAATCGGAGAAGCAAAGCCGGTCGCCACGTTGTGTGGTATAAATCACTTTATCCTGACTTTGGCGCTCATTAAGTTTAATAAGTTCCTGCGTAAGCGTTCCCAATTCGTCGCTGAATTTATAATAACGGAGAAATTCATTTTTATTTACAACAACACTGTCGAGAATGGCTATATCTTCCACTCTCTTCAGTAATTTGGCGGCCATTTCCGACTTTTTAAGTTTAGCTTCCGTTTCGGCATATTTTTTATCCCCGGGAGGCAGCGTAGCCATATAAGCCTGATAAGCAGTAAGCGACTCTTCAAACCTGTAAGTTGAGAAATAAAGTTCGCCCAAATACAAATCCTTGAGCGGATATCTATTTCCTGCTAATTCAAAATGCTTAATAGCCTGTTCATAATCCTTTAACTCGTAACAACAACGGGCAAACCGGTAATTATTCAGCGCATCCTTCGGTCGTTTTTTCAACAAAGATTCATAAACATTTTTAGCTTTCAGATATTGTTTGTCGTTAAACAATGCTTCAGCTTCCGATGCCGATTGAGCCATCAAAACAGTACTGAAAAACAATAAAACATATAAAATTCCTGATTTCATTGCATTTGAAAATATGAGAGTTTCTTGTTTGATTTCCCGAAACTTTCAATTACTTACCATTAATAAATCTCTTAACAATATTTTTTACATTTTGTGTTACCAACTCCAATAACCATTCCAAACGATCATCCGTCCACCGTTGCGGATGCGTGGTAATCATAATACATGAAGGCAGACTTCCGTTTTTGGCAGCTTCAATAATGTTACGGGTATTGTGATAACTTTGCTTAAAACCGGATTTCACTTTATCCCGTACGCTGTATTTTTCGCCATCCCAACACCGACCGGTATCGGTCAGATAAAACACTTTGTTAAAATCAATATCGAAATATGGTTCTCCAATAATACCAAAATCTTTGTAATTATATGTTTTCCAAAGATCACGGTTATCGAATCTGGAAGCGGGACTTCCGTGCATACAGGCTGTTCGGACAGGATAAAACTGACGAAAATAGGCTAACTTTTGTTCGAAATGGTTGATTGATTTTTCTGAATTGCCATTAAAGAGGGACAAATCTTCATAATGATAACCTATCTCATGATTTAAACCGGCAATTGCCCTGATAATATCGGGTTGATTACTTTGCGGAACGACACGGAAATAATAGGTAGCTCTGATGCACATCTCACATTCAATCTCAGCAGTAGCCAACGAATTTTCAGCTTTCAGATCCACATCGTGACGCAGAATAACAAACTTTTCTGCAGTTTTTTGCTCACAATATTCTTCAAAAGTATAAAAAGAATATCCTGTTTCTTTTAGACCTTCCAGTAACAAACAATATGATTTCAATGTGAAGTCTTTCATTCCTGTTATTTAAATTTATACTGATAATCAGGATTAGACCTCATTATTTCTGCGCTTTCAGGATAATTTTCGATAAACCACACGAAAAATGCTGTTACATCTATTTTATCGGCCAGCATTATTTCTTTTCTTTTCGCAAAAACCTGTTTCGTATTTGTATCATTCAACAACTCTTCTATCCGTGCAAAAAATTCATCCGATTGTTCCGGCAAATATGAATAACATAACCGGTATTTGTTTTCCAGTTCATTGGGGACGGATAATTTTCCTGCAAAGGTATTACACTTCAAGGCAGGCGTACCCAGTATGGCCGCTTCCGAAGTCATGGTCTGACTATCGCCTATCAGCATGGTGGCATAATAAATAAGCGAATGAACTTTTTCGGGCGATAAAAGTAACTGGTATTTTTTAAATTCTTCATCTATATTTCGTTCAGAAGTAATATATACCTTGCCTTTAGTTTCTAAATACGCAATTAATTTCCGTTTATTTTCGATGGATAAACCTTTGGCGCCTATATCGTGATGTGCCTTAAAAGCATTAAAACGCAACAAAAAAAAGGGTTCGCCTTCTACGAGTCCGGTTTCTTTCAAAACGGAACTATCAGGAACAAATCTATTAGGATGCAAATAGGCCAGTTCGTGATAACCTCGATAAGGAATCAGTTTTCCAGTTGCTCTTTTGGCACAATCAGGACTCAATACCACATCAGCAAAGGGATGAGCATATTTTACAAAAAGAGGTTCCACATCATCATCATCATCATCTAAAATAATGGCATGCATTTTTGAAAGCTTTGATATCTGCGGAATGGTGATGGAGGTACCAAAACCAATATTGATTTTTTTAGTATATACCAACCACAATACTTTTAGATTATACATCAATTGTAAAAAAAACTTTCCATACATCGAGTCTCTTTTTCCTCCTAAATAAACATAGGGTATCCCATACATTTTAAGGAGTGAAATAGCCGATGGTAAATCCTTTACCGTTACATAAACTTTATGACCCCGTTTTATTAATTCAGAATAGGTATTCCGAATCAAATGTACATGAGCAGGATGAGCAATATCTATTAAAATATTCATAAAAAATTATAGTCAACTCTAAACTTTTATATTCTTCATTTTTTTAAGGAAATCATTAACCAAGGGCTTTGTGCATGCCAATTCTTGAGTTTAAATGTATTTTCTAAAAATTCAAAAAACGAAACAAAGATACTATTCGATGAAAGTGGTAATGGAATCCAATTCATACCGTCCATTTTCTCTATTTCAAAATTACATTTACTAAGTAATGCTTTGAGTTCGGTTAATTCCATTTCTTTATAAGGGTGGAAACCTTTTTTCCAATGTTTAATTTTCCGAAGATAAAATCGCCAACTGGAGGGGTTTGTATATGAAAAAATTAAACGTCCATCATCATTCAGTAATTTATTTACTTTTTGAAAAAACAGTTCCCAATCCTGAAAATTTCCAATGGCTTCAATACAAAGAATTAAAGAAAAAGTATCATTTATTTCTTTTTTCGTAAAATCCGCATTAATAATCTCAATGCTATTATCTCTTTCTTTTAACAGTTCAAGAGCAAATGGATTGAGATCAAGCACTGTGATATGCTCAGAATAATCACGCAAAGGTAATGCAAACCTCCCTGAGCCTCCTGCTATATCGAGGATTTTATCAAAATGAGTTTTTCCATTTTCAAGAATAAACTGATACTGATGTCTAAATTTATAATGTCCGACTTTATTATTGTACGCCTTTTTGTCTAAATAGTCCCAGTTATAGCCCATTACATCTTTTCTTTTTACTCTCTGTTTATATAATTTTCAATTTTATTTTTGAATTAATTCTCCTTTGACACATTAATTATATGTCTTCCCTCCGGGACTTTAAGCGTTATTTGTCTTCCTGTTTTTACCAATATTCTTGTGCCTACGGCACTTTTTTAAACTCGTAGAGGTTTTATATTGGTAAAAAACAAGTACAATTCCGACATTCTAAGTCCCGTAGGGACGTGATAAATATATAAATTTTTAATCTGTTAAAGTAGAATTAAAGTGAAATACTTATTATTTAGCCCTTTTTACTTTCTGAACAATAAATTTACCTAAAGTATATAAAAGCGGTTTACAAATATACAGAAATCGTCCATGTTCCACTAATTCACCCCCAAATTTCGATTTAAAGTCGCGTACACCATAATTCTCTTCCGGTTTGCCGGCTCCCATAAAATCAAACCGTTCAAAACCATTCGTGGCTGCATATTCTATTCCTGCCCATGTGGCCAGTACAGAAGGATACAGATTTTTTTCAAGCCCGTCATCCCCGCATACAAACCATTCATACACCGTATTCTTATCAAATAATACACAGGCAATGCCGCCTATCACTTTTTCCTTAAACTTTACGACAAATATCCTTCCGCTTCGTAAAGCAGCCAACTTATAAAAGAACTCGTTGGGAAACAACGGCGTTCTTACCTTATTCCGGTACAGTTCTTCCAGTAAATCATAAAATTGTTTTATATCTTCACTTGTATCGGCCAACCCGATGGTTGCCCCAGCTTTGAACGAAAGTTTTATCTGTCGTCGCTTCGAACTGCTCAATTGATTTAATGCGGTTTCCACAGAGGGAGTCGGAACATGAAAATTCAAATGCGGTTGATACGCAAATCCTGCTTTTTCAAAAACGGGTCGAAAAGCGGAGTAATCATTGTAATTTCGTATTTCGATATAAATGGCTTTGTGGCTGAGTTCGTTCTTTGCATAGTCCAACAAGGTTTGCAACGCTTTATCTGAAATATTGGCATCTATCAACACACCTCCCGGAACAATGGCGCGTCGGCTAAAATAACGTTTCACGAAATTCCCGTCGGCAATAACATAGCCGCATAAAACGCCTACCAGTTTATCGTTTTCAGACACTCCGAATACAAACGCCTGCATAAACGACAATGAAGCATAAAAATCATAACACTCCTTCGTCTGAAAAAAAGAAGCCGTGGACGAATGATTAATAAGCTCATCCCATTGATTTGTATTGATCTCACAAACAGATTTATGAACGTTTATTTGCATTTATTCAGATCAAATTATTTCCATTACCAACTTATTTTACAAGATCGAATTATATATTCCTATAATTCTTTTAGCTACATTATTAATATCGAACCCCTTTTTAACAAGTATTTCCCGCCCTTGAATCCGGTTTCCTGAAGAAAAAACCAGTTGCAACTTATCAGCCAAATCATTTGAATCGTAAGAGCATAAATAACAGCCAGGGACATCAGCTATCATTTCTTTCACATCACCGACATCAGTTGATACAACAGGGCAATTACAAGCCATAGCTTCTTTGATAAACTGAGGAGAGCCTTCAGAGAAACTGGTCATTAAACAGACGTCAACTGCGTTTATTAATGAAACTACCTGATTACGATTATAGCCTTTTAATTCTAACAATTTAACTCCGGGGAGTTGTTCAACAGCTTCAATGGCTAAACCGGAATTTTTTATGGGATTATCAAATGTTCCCGCAAATAACGCCAGCTTTTCATTTTGGTTTAACTTTAATTGTTGTCTGGCTTCTTTTTTACCTGTGGGTTTAAACAACTCCATATCCACGCCACAGGGAATCAGTGCATAATTCTTTTTAAGTCCGGCTTTGTCAATATTTTTTTGCGATACAAAGATATTGTATTTTGACAACAACATATTTAATCTTGATAAAGAAAATACCTTGGTATCGTTGATATCGCTTCCATGATAAGTAGTAATTACGGGCACTTTACGTTGTGTATTTGCCAACAAACCCGAAAGTCCGTAATGTGCATGTATAATATCAGGTTGAAAAGCCATGATTTTGTGAATCAACAATTTCCGGTTTTTCAAATAACCTCTCCAACCCTTCCCCTCGATTGTAAAATAGTCTGCAACAATTCCCAACTTCACAAGTGATTCTCCTTGTTCAAGAATAAAAGGCGCTATCCGTCCTGAATTACCGCTGCAAACGATTAATACTTTCATTATATTTACAAATTATACGAATTTTGATTATAGAAAAGTTAAACAAAATTGTTATTTCTCTAATTCAGGAAATAGATTTAATTGTAACTACTCAGCACCCATTATTTTTATATCCTTTTTGATTTTCAGTTCGACAAAGTCGAACTGAAAATCAAAAAGGAGGGGAATTGTTTCATTAT
>DIFH01000011.1:684-3867 GCA_002427615.1 Paludibacter sp. UBA5753 | reverse complement strand
GGGCAAAGAGTTTAAATACATAACAATCAACTAAATGGCTAATTAATCAAATTTATTAGGGCGCTGAGTAGTTACATTTAATTTTATAAAGACAGCCAATTAAAAATATTAATCCTAATTTCACAACCATAATTCGTTTAATTTTCTCTATAAACATCGGGATTTATTCGTGAAATTCGTATTTTAGAAATTCGTGTAATTCGTATTTTAAATGTAATTCGTATTTTAGAAATTCGTGTAATTAGTATTTTAAATGTAATTCGTATTTTAAATGTAATTCGTATTTTACGCTAACCCTCTTCCTGCCAATTTAAACCAACTCCACCCTACAATCGCCACAAAAATAAATGCCATATACCATTTAAAATACTTCTTTTCATTGTTTGACATTTTACTGATTCCGAAAGCAGCAAAAAGTAGCAAAAAAGGCAGCGCAGGCTGATGAAAACGCTCTGACTGGGCAAAAGCGCTCAGAGCAATTACAATCAGGTAGCCCAGCGTAAATGAACCTATCAATAAATAATCCCGCCATTTATTTTCTTTGATGATCCAAAACAAAGCAAACATCACGAAGAAAGCCATTATATTTTTTACATAATTTCCTCCATTCAATAACTGCTGGTTTTCCTGACCGGGAGTATTTACTATCGTTGGGAAAGGTATTACTAAAATCAAAGGGGCAAACACTGCACTTGATGCTTTGGTAGCTAAAGTGTTTCCACCTTCACGCTTGGCGCGCCATTCTAACGAACTCGCCTGATTACTTACCCGCGCTTGCCATATTCCTTCCACTTCATTGGCTATACGGCCTCCAATAAAATAAACTACAGTTACTATTACCCATATAGTCATAACAACCCGCTTACTCCACGACAAGATACGCTTCGACGAAAACATGAGCGTGGTAAATAAGGCAAATAAGGCTGTGATTCCCAATACAGTACGAAAGAAAAACAAAGAAGATGCTATCAAAAGCGTAGGCAATATAGTCAGAAAACTATATTTCTTATTTCTGATTAAAAAATCGGCTCGCTCAACAAACCAAACAGTCAAAAACACCATTTCAGCTTCTTTCAGATGCAGACCCGAATAATAAATCAGATTGGGCATCAACATACAAAAAATGGATGCCATTCGTCCCACCGCTTCGCCAAAATTACGAGCGCCTAAACGATAGATAAAAACACATACCAATGCACTCAGCAAAGCTTTTAATAATCGTGGAAGAAATAGTCCCTCACCGAATATCCGATACAACAATATTAAATAAAAGGCATAGCCTGTATCGGAAACTCCTCCACGCTGAAAATCAACCAATTTAGTCCATATTTCGGACAAACTGTCTGTTTTATACAGCCAAACCGCCAGGTCATGATAACCCTTAGCATCTCCTGTGCTAAATTCGAAGGGTTGACCGGTCATAATTTTATAAAAGAAAAAACTAAATACAACCCATGCCAAACGGATGACAAGAGCCGTTGTAAAAAGTTTTTTTGTAAAAAGTTTCGGACTATAATTTCCCCAATTACGAGTCAGTATATTCGAAAAATAGAAAAAACTTACAACTTCCGCTATACCAAACACCCACCACATAACCGGCAACATTCGATTGAAAAACAGAATATTAACCACAATCAATACAACCAGATACAAAGTAATGGCTTTGGTAGTGAAATATTTGGGAAAGTAGTTTAGCACGAATTAGACGAATTTTAAACAGATTTCACGAATTAAGAAATACTGATATTCACAAATATAAGAAGTTATAAACTTATAAAGTATTATACGCATTGCTCAAATTATACCCAATTAATATGAAATATTCAATTTAAGCCATACTCACAATGATTAGTTACTTAAAACTAATCGTCAGCCATTTATCAGAATTTGATTGTAAACCTCTTGTAAAGAATCAATATGTTTCTCGATGGAATAGGTTTCTTTGACAAATTTGGCAGCTTCAATGGCTTTGGATTGACAAACTTGTTTATTTTGCAAAAATAACATAAATTCCCGAAGTAAATCCTTTTCATCTTTGGTTTTATAGAGAGTGGCATATTTTCCATCAACTGTTATCTCTTTCATCACTTCCCAATCGTTCACAAAAACAGGCACACCGACCGCCATAGCTTCTACTACAGCAATACCGAATGTGTCGTGATCGGTAGCATAAACAAAAGCATCTAATTGATCTAAAATTTGTGGGATATCAGTGCGACTACCTAAAAACAGCACCTTATCTTCCAATCCATTTTGTTTGCAATAGTTCACGCAATCATCATATAAATGAGGCATACTTTCAAGCCTTCCCCCCACAAAAATGAAATGAAAATCGACTGCCGCCTTATTCAATTCCAAAGCAAACCGGCACAAAGTAAGTTGATCACGAACCTCATTAAAATTTCCGACAGTCCCTATTAAAAGGGAATTTTGCAATAAATGGAGCTCATTTCGCAACGTATTTTTATCCTGAAATTGATTTAAAATCGCACTCCGGGTAGAAGAAAACTTATCAAATGAAATGCCATTATAAACTACTTTTTGTTTATTGTGCTTCAAGCCGTACTTTTTCTGATAATATTGAAGTTGTTTATTGCTGACATAAATATTGCATGCAGTACGTCGTAGTATAAAACGTAGAATATAATCTGAAAATTTACTAGGGTCAAAATCATAACCATGCAGCGTTAAAACAATACAAGTATTTGTAAACAAGCACGCCAGATAAGCATACATCGCATCAATGGGTTGTTGAGCATGTACAATATCTATATGATTTTCAGATAATAATTTGCGTAAACGTAACAAATAGGATATCTTATTATTTTCCGGGGTAAGTTTATGCATCGCTATTCCACAATGCAAAAAATCCGATTCTAACGCACCCGTTTTACGATATATTCCTATTGCATTCAGGTTGTTTTTGGTTGCATTTCGGAAAACATCAAGCAGTAAAGTTTCGGTGCCTCCACGATTAAGAGATCCAAGGAGATAAGCAATTTTCATTTTAATACGAATTACACGAATTACAACGAATTACACGAATTAACCATTTATCATTTTTTGTAACTACTCAATGTCCTTTAATTTTATAACCTTTTGATTTTCAGTTCGACTTTATCGAACTGAAAACCAAAAGGAGGGGGATTGTTTCGTTATCCCCCAGTTGCGCTTCGCTTACTG
>DIFH01000011.1:0-618 GCA_002427615.1 Paludibacter sp. UBA5753 | reverse complement strand
AATTTATTAGGGTGCTGAGTAGTTATCATTTTTTTTAAAACAGATCCAAATTTCATTAGTCTCATCCACAATCGAACAATTGTTTTGGGTAAAATCCTATAAAATAACCGGTATTTGAAAGCATGATGTTTCCAATCAATTCCCGATAAGATTTTATCCACTTCTTTTTTGTTTTTCCCGGTCAGGTAATAATCCAACAACCCATAAACCGCTAAGCGTTCATATAAATACCGGAAATCGGGGTTTTTCTGTAATTCTCCGTAATCCATAAACAATATATGTTCAGCCGGTTCATATAACTTTCCGCCTATCGCTCTGTTTATTAATTCCACTTCCTGATTATAATTAGCCAACGGTTTNNNNATCCATAAATCAAAATCCTCACCCAGTTTTAATGTCGGTTTAAAACCTTTTTCCGATTCAAAAACCGCTTTCAGAACAATAGTTGCACCTGTCCATACAGGCATGCAAAGCGTCCGGGCATAAACCTTACAATAATTAATCAACCCCCCTTCAAAATTCTTTTCCACACCAATGGGCGCCACACGTTTACGATTGTTTTTTACAATATAATAACTGCTGCTCCAGAGTCCGGCTTCAGGAAATTCCTCTATCAGT
>DIFH01000012.1:18640-50325 GCA_002427615.1 Paludibacter sp. UBA5753 | reverse complement strand
TTAATACCATGCCCGACATACAAAATTCCAAGTGGATAAGCTCCTATCTTATCCCAAGACTTTCCTTCGTCAATTGAACGATAAAGACCATAATCTCCATTATTTACACCTGCCACAAAAATTGTTGGATATCCATTATCATCTTTTGACTTACCAAATCCAAAACTAAACACCTGTTCTAAACCAGTAATTTTTTCCCATATTTCTCCTCCGTTAGTGGAATGCCACAAACCTCCTACAACTCTATTCTCCTTACCTTCGGCAAACCAAATATCTTTTGCATAACCCGGAGTAGCCTTCAGCATTGAATTATATCTTCTCAAAACCGGCCCATCTGATATTTTATTCCAATTGACACCTGCATCAACCGATCTGAAAACTCCTTTGTTTAGTTGGTAAAAATAAAAGGTGGATGGTGATACACGATCTGCACATATTGGTTTTGAAGGCGAATATAAAAATGTATAACCAGAATTAGATATTTGTGGAATAGAGCACTGATTCCAAGATTTGCCTCTATTTGTTGTATAATAGGGTAATTTATTGTTGGCAGAAAGTCTTACTATATTATCTTTACTATTTGCTGAAACTGCAATACAACCATAAGCATGATCATTTGTTTGGAATTCAAACGGAATCCATGTTTTACCACCATCGGTTGAATAACTGCTCGTAGGTTTATTATTGTAAGCATGGTGAGTATGGAAAACTCCGACAATGAAATTGGGATCAGCCGGACACCAGTCTAAGGACCAACAAGATAAAAAATAGTTATATGCACGAATAGCATTATATGAATCAGGATTCTGATGATAAAATGCGCCAATATCACACATTGCACTGATTGGTTTTCCATTTTGAGGACATATTACGGCATTACCACAGGTTTGTTCAATACCTGCAGCCTGTTCAGTCCATACAATTTCTTTACTCTTAAGATTTTTTGTCCACCAAACTCCAAAACCTTCAGCGAACCATAGCTTGCCAGATTCAAATGGGTCAAATACTATTTCACCTGAACTAAGCCATCCGGTTTCCTGTTTACCTAACCAATCTATCGTAGGACTAATAAGTTTAAATGTATCATGAATTATCCATTTATCGCCTTGGTCTTCGGAGCTATAACTTCCTCTACCATCTTTCATTACTACTATACGATTGGCGTTAGTAGGATCAGTAGCGATGTTACAATATGGCTGTTTTCCTCCACCAGGTGTTATATCAACCCACTTATTTTTCAAATACTTCCAAACACAACTTTCTGTATCCTGATTAGAAGACACAACGTAATATGTTCCATCTGAACTAATATCAGCATCCCGATATCTTCTATTAGTACCTGGCCCGTTATCAGAAATTCTAATCCAAGTTTTACCTGAATCAGAACTTCTAAAAACTCCTCCCTTGTCTACAGTCACATATATTACATTTGTTCCTTTTTTCGTTACCCCTGAGTTTTGATCAAAAATGACCGTATTCACTCCATGCTTTTTCTCCCCAAATGGAATACTCTCAATTCTGGTCCACTTTTGTCCTGCATTATATGTTACCCACAATCCATCGTTAATTGACCCGTAATATACAATATCTGAATTATGCGGATCAACGGCCAAACGTTCACCTTCTTGACGTCCTACTCCATTTTCATCCATATTTATATTATGTTTTTCAAAAGAAGTAGACAACCAGTTTTCACCAAAATCAATACTTTTAAATATCTGATTTCTAAAAGCCATATAAGCAATATTCGGTCTATCCGATGAACCAACTAGACTATATACTCCTGCATAATTGGCATATTTTACGTATTTTGTCGGAATGCTTTGCTCGGTAACAATCTGTTTCCACATCTTATGTACTGAATCCCAACGATAAGCACCCGCTACATCAGTTCTTATATACATCAGATTAGGTTTGGAGGGATGTATGTACATTCCTACAACCCATCCACCGGCACCCACTTTGAGAGGTTTCCAAATATATTCAATCGGATTACTGTTACTGTTTCCTTTAGCAATGAGGCTTGTTAGAAAAAAAGCAATTACAAAATTAAGAATTCTGAAATGATAAGAAGTAGAAGTCATTTTTATAGTACAATTATATGTTTTCATTTTCGGGAACAAAATTATATTACAGTATTAATTCAAAGGTACACCGAGAATCATATAAAGTACATTATTAGTTATTATAATAATGGGTGATCTAATTAATACAGGAAAAAAACATATATTTGCATTATAATCTTTTTCTACTCTCCTTATGAAACAAATCATATTTAAATGTATTCTTTTATATGTTACACTTTGTTATTCATCTTCGATTTTTGCCGAAAGATTCAATAGTTTAAACGAAGATTATGGACTAAGTAGCCGTAGGTGCTTCTCAGTAAAACAAGATAAAAACGGTTTTATATGGATAGCTACAAAATTATCTATTGATAGGTATGATGGACAACAATTTGTTCATTATAAACTTAACTCTCCCAATGGAGAAAGAATCGAAGCTATAAATTCAAACTTCATTTGCCTGGCTCCGGATAGTTCAATCTGGGCTTTCAATCATTCAGGGAATATCTATAAGTACAATAGCGAAACAGATTCTTTCCAATTTGTTTATAGTATTCAAAGTTATTACCATAAGCCAACGGTAATTAATAATCTCTTTTTTGAAAATAATGACTTGGTTCATATTGCCACATTGAGAGGTGTCTTACGTTTGGATATTAAAAAGAAGAAGGTCTATAGTTATTCTGTTGTAAATAATATGAATGTAAATCATATAACCAAAGTTGGAGAATATTTTTATTTGTCAACACAAAATGGTTTACTCGTTGTCCGTTTCACAGATGAAAAAACGATCAAAATAGTCAATCATTTTTTTAAAAACCAGTTCGTAACTCTTGTGTACTATGATAAAAAATACCAACAATTTTGGATTGGAACATTTTCAAATGGTATATACATTCTTTCTGCACGATCAAATTCACTACCGTTTCATGTATTATCAAATGTAGTAAAGCCTATTCGAGCGATTATCCCTTATAATAAGAATACATTTGCTGTGGGAGTTGATGGTGAAGGTGTGCTGCTTGTTGACCGAAAGACAAGAGATATATCTTATGTATTTAATCACAATGAAAGCAATCAATACTCACTTAGT
The DNA here is from genome assembly GCA_002427615.1 of Paludibacter sp. UBA5753. Taxonomy (GTDB): domain Bacteria; phylum Bacteroidota; class Bacteroidia; order Bacteroidales; family Paludibacteraceae; genus Paludibacter. Next base: position 47,166 of record DIFH01000012.1, on the reverse strand, counting down.
AGTAATAGCGTTTATGATTTGTTACTTGATAAACAAAATACTTTGTGGATTGCAATGTATCATTCAGGAGTATCTTATTTAGATAATTCTTATCTGAAATTTCAAAACTTTACACATATTCGGGGAGACCATAATTCTATATCTAATAGTTATGTAAATATGGTTTATGAAGACTCGGATGGAGATATTTGGTTCGGAACCAGCGATGGACTCAGCCTTTTAAATCGAAAAACAAATAAATGGAAACATTATTTTCAAGAGCCTGATTATAGTAATAAGAATGTTATTTTAGCCTTATGCGAAAATCCGACAGGGAATATATGGGCGGGTGGATATGCATTTGGGTTAGCCGAAATTAATAAAAAAAAAGGAACTATAAAACGCTATAAAAGTCAATCAAAAAAAACTGTTATTGCAACAGACAATATTTATTCTTTATACTCAGACAAATATACTGGAAATATATGGACAGGGGGAATCTATGGAAAAATTACTTCTTTCAATCCTAAAAATACAGATACAAAATTCTTTTCAGAAAACTCCATGAGATGTTTTTCATCGTACAATGATTCAACAATTATTCTGGGTTCATCCGGAGGATTGATTTTGATGAATAAAAATAATGGGGAAAGAACATATACTCGCCTGAAAAAGTCTGTAAATTCAATTCTTCAGGAAAAAGACAAGACATACTGGATTGGTACAATGGGAAATGGGTTGTATTATTATAATTTAGCAACAGATTCACTCTTAAATTATAATCAAGAGGTTGGATTATCTTCAAATCATATTTATGCAATTGAAAAAGACGGCACAGGTAATCTATGGCTAAGTACAGAAAATGGACTAAATATGTTCAATCCATTAACTCATCAGGTAACTCGTTTTACAAAAAAAGATGGATTAATATCTAATCAATTCTTACCTAACTCTTCCTTCAATTGCTCTACTGGAGAGTTACTTTTTGGAAGTGCTGATGGTGCGATTATTTTTAATCCAGAAGATATAAAAAAAGACAATCTCGGGTTTATTTATCCATTAACTTTCACTGAACTGGCTCTGTTTGGAGAACCTGTTAATGCGAGTACAGAAAACTCACCATTGAAGAAATCCATTAACGAAACAAGCAAAATAATTCTTCCGTATAATAAGAACTACTTGTCATTAACTTTTACATTGCCAAATTATCAATCTTCATACAAAATTGAATACTCATATTTTCTAAAAGGGTATGATTTAGGCTGGACTAAATTTTCAATATTTAACAAGGCAGTTTACTCTAAATTGTCCCCAGGAAAGTATGAGTTTAAGGTAAGAGCATTTGTTGAGCGAAAGTTACTGGAAGAACGAAACATAATAATTGTCATTAATGAGCCATGGTGGAATACAATTTGGGCATGGATTACATATATATTGGTTTTCACCGGAATTGCGTACGAGGCAATAAAATATGTTTCCAACTCTCAGAAAAGAAAACAAACTGAAGAGAAAATTGACTTTTTTATTAATACAGCACATGATATTCTTACCCCTCTTAACTTAATTGAAGCTCCGTTAAAGGAAATTTCAGATAAGGGTAATTTCAGTACAGATATACAATACTTCCTTTCGCTGGCGTTAAACAATGTCCAAAAACTAAGTCATTTTATTCATCAACTAATCGATTTCCAAAAAATCATATTAAATGCAGAACATTTAGCTGTAAGGCAGAATAATCTTAAAGAGTTTTTCTCATCTAAGAAATACAATTATCAGACTTTAGCCTCCCAGAAGTTCATATCCCTAAATTTTCACAACCACGAAATAAATGATAACGTACTAATAGACAAGGAAAAAGTAAATAGAATAATAGACATTCTCCTTTCAAATGCCATTAAATATACGCCCTACGGGGGAACTATTGATGTTCGACTTATTTCATCTGAGAACAACTGGGGATTTACAATCAGAGACACCGGTTTAGGAATCTCAAAACGGGAACAGAATATGATATTTAAGCATATATTCAGAGCCGATAACGATATAAATTCTCAAAATGTAGGTAGTGGCATCGGCTTAAAAATGGCGTATGCTCTTGTTAAAATCCATCAAGGGAAAATATCTTTTACGAGTAATGAAGGTATTGGCTCAGAATTTATTGTTACCCTTCCTCGAAAGTATAGTGATGAGTTTATCAGTACATCTCCTGAAGCAATAATAGTTCCTGATATTACTGATACTGTGATTCAGTCACATAATAGAGCAAATATATTTATTGTTGAATCTAATCCTGAAATATCAGTCTATTTACAAAAAACTCTTTCAAGGAATTATAATGTAAGCATATTTTCTGATACTTCTAAAACATTAAGTAAGTTGAGCAGTTTTTCACCTGATTTAATTATAACAGGTTCGTTTGTATCTGATGTCAGTTGCCTTGATTTTTGCCTGAAAATAAGAGAAAACAATAAGACTTCACATATTCCTTTGTTTGTTATTCTAAATTCAACTAATACTGAAATCACTAAAAAGAAAATTCTTTCTGTCGGTGCAACTGATTGTATTATGTATCCTTTTGAGTTGGAAATAATAACGCTCAAAATTTCAAATATTTTGAATTTTATACAAACTTCAAAGAATAAAGTTCTGTCTGATATTAAGAAAAACAATGTATCAACGATAGAAAACGAAAAAGATCAAGAATTTATGGAAAATCTTATTCAGTTTATAGAAAAGAATTTAGATAATTCTAACCTGAACAACACTATGTTATGTAGGGAATTTGCTTTAAGTAAAACATTACTTTATTATCGTATTACCAAACTCACAAACAAATCCCCCAATGAATTCATACAAACTATAAGATTGAAAAATGCAGCCAATTTGTTGCTCTCAGGGCAGTATTCAGTTATAGAAGTTTCAACAATGGTTGGAATCGACAATCCAAAGTATTTTAGTAGAATATTTAAAAAGTATTATAATGTTTCACCAAGAGATTATGCAAAATAAGAAAATATTCTTTAGCAATAAAATATTTGATCTGTACCTTAAAAAAAATTAAAGATACAATAGCAAAAAAAAACAATGTTTTATCAACTTTCTTTTGCCACAACATTATTTTAAATAACTTTAAAACTATACAAGAAGTTCGGCGATTAAAATAAAGGTAATGATGCCAAATAAATGAGACCTGAGATAAGATAATTCTAATCCTCTTGCACTTTTATAAACCCTTTAATGCAATTTTAAAAATATTTACAATTTACATATTTTCTTCGTGATTTTTAAGTTATTTTCATCTATTGTAGATAATATGTAAATCCCTTTATTTAGTTGAGAAATATCCATATTAACCTCCCCTGGCAGTGAAACCTTGATTCTTTTAATAATCATTCCTGACATATCCGATATTTCAATAAAATCTGTATTTACAGTACTTTTAATATTTATATATTTTTGAGCCGGATTTGGAAATATTGAAAGATTATCTTTATTCACTCTAACATCACTAATAGAAGTTGAAGACAATATTGTTCTAATATAATCAGCTAATTGTTTAGCATTTGTCTGACCATCTTCCACACCAGGATGCCAATTGTAGCCACCTCCCGACATATATGAGAAGGAAAAATAGTGCATTTTTTTGTCCCCTGTGTTTATAAAATCTGTTACAACAGTGCTAATATTAACGTTCAATTTTGGATCAGTAACCATAGGGCTATTTGTACATATGATATGCGCATTTGGATATACCATTCGAATCTGCGAAACTAAATCTGCATAACCTGATTTAAAAGCATCAACTGTTATTGTTCCATTTTTCAATCCTGTATTATAATCATTTGTTCCCAGCGCAATTACAATGATATCAGGTATGAACTTAGTAGAATCCCAAATGTTATTTAACGGAAATGGCTTATAAGTTGTGATAGCTATAGTCCTGTTGTACATTTGCCTCATTAGAAATGGTGCAAAACCACTTACAACGCCAATCCCAGAATAGCTTGTTGTGTAAAATTGGGCATTCAGTTGTTTGGCGGTTACAGCGGCATAAGCTTTATAACTGTTATCGCAAGCTGGTTGAGGCTGTCCACTGCCTTCAATACCATAACCACATGTGATTGAATTTCCAATAAATTCAATTTTAAGATCCGGTAATGCCTCCGGAGGAAGAAGCTTTGCACTATTATCAATTTGAAAACCCAGAAATTCACATTCACCACAATACGATTCAGTAACCTTTACAATTTCTATTGTGTGTTGCCCGGCACTTAAATTTTGAGCAATCGAATATATTTGCTGTTCCGATGTAACTATAAATTTTATAGGGGTTCCGCCATCGATAATGGAAACAAAATAGTTTGCACTAAAACTGGAACCCTTATAATTTTGAATCATCACATCAATTGATGTACCTTCAAATTTAGCTTTTATTGTAACATTTGGATATGCAAACAAAGGCTTTTCAGGATTTGAAAAGTCAATTCTGCCCATGTATTGAATATATATATCACTTGGTGAAATTATATTCTTAGCTTGAGCCTTAACTGAAGCATTACATATTATAATACAAGATATTACTAATGTGATTTTCCTTAATATTTTCATTAAATTCAATTTTTATTGAGTTTTTTAATAAATAGTTTTCTTTAGATCAATTGTTATTTTAAGTTCAGAATAATACCCTGACTACTTTATATCAATTTCTAGACTTTGAGCTAATTCGACAATATTTTTACTTTTGTACGACAAGTGAAATGATATGATCTAATCAACAACCTTGATCTTATTAGTTAGCAAATCTTTATCTAATGAAGACCCTCCTACCATTATTTCAAAATCCCCTGGTTCGACTACCCATTTCATATTTTTATCATAAAAAGCAAGTTTTTGAGTGGGCACAGCAAAAGCAACTGTTTTTTTCTGTCCATTAGCAAGACTCAATCGCTTAAAATCCTTCAACTCCTTAACAGGACGTGTTGCACTCGAATAAACATCTCGGATATATAACTGAACAATTTCTTCTCCATCAACTTCGCCTGTATTTGTTACATCAACTGAAACCTGAATTGTTCCCTCTTTATAAATTTTGTCCGGCGATACTACAAGATTTGAATAAGTATATTTTGTGTAACTCATACCATATCCAAAACTAAAAAGAGGAGAACTTTCACCTATTGCATATGGGCGAAACATGCTTGGTTTACGGTTATAAACCATTTGTAATTGACCAACATTTCTTGGAATTGTAACTGGTAACTTTCCGGATGGATTAACTTTCCCGTACAATATTTCTGCAAGTGCCTGCCCGCCAAAACTTCCGGGTTCCCACGCTTCAATCAAAGCATCCACATTGTCGGCAATCCATTCTACACCTATTTGACGTCCATTAACAAGTATAACAATAGTTGGAACACCTGTTGCTTTTATATATTCAACCAAATCTTCCTGCAGTCCAACTAGATTTATATCCGAGCGGTCAGTTTCCTCACCACATGTTTTTTCCATCCAATTCTCCCGTAAAGAATTTTCACCTACTACTACAATTGCTAAATCAGAACTGCGTGCAATTTCTACTGCTTGCGTAATTTTATCTTTACTCATTTTTCGCAAGTTCCAGCCTTGATCTAAGAATGTAAATTGGGTTTCCGGAGCAGTTTGTTTAAGACCCTCCAAGACAGTCGTCACATTGTCATAAGGTTGAATATAAGCCCAATCACCCAGAATAGTTTGATTGTCGGCATTAGTCCCTGTAACAAGTACTTTTTTATATTTTTTCTCCGAAAGGGGTAAAATGCCATTATTCACAAGTAGAACAATTGATTTACGGGCAGCTTCAAGGGCTGTCTTTTGATGATTTTTATTAAATAGAGTTTTTGAAGCTGATGTCTCATTAGTAAAAGGATTCTCAAACAGCCCTAGTCTGAATTTAACTTCCAGAATTCTTCTGCAAGATTCGTTGATACGTTCTTCCGACAGTTTCTTTTCACGTAAAAGGTCAATGACATTTTGGTAAAATTCAGGACCGTGCATATTCATATCTAATCCTGCATTTACTGCTTGTAAGGAAGCGTCTTTATAATCAACAGCAGTACGATGAAAGACATTTATACGTTTAACATCCATCCAATCACTTACTATAAATCCTTTAAATTTCATTTCATTACGTAAAATATCTTTCATGAGCCAGTCATTTGAGTGACAAGGAATACCATTGAGCTCATTGTGTGCTGTCATTACACTATATACGCCTGCATCGATTGCCGATTTGAAAGGAGGAAAGAATGTTTCGCGTAATGTTCGCTCCGAAAGATCTGCTGGAGCCCAATTTATTCCGTTGACAGGTTCGCTACTTGCAACAAAGTGTTTTGCGCAAGCCAATACATTTTCATTTTTTGAAAAATCATTTCCTTGATATCCACGAACTGATGCAGCGCCAAGTACAGAAACAAGATAGGGATCTTCGCCGAAGGTCTCTCCCACGCGACCCCAACGTGGATCTCTTGCAACTTCTACATTAGGATTAAAAGTCCACTGAGATCCTGTTGCTCTCATTTCAAGTGCAGTCTGTCGACAGATTTCTTCTACTAATGCAGGATCAAACATCGAAGCCTGTCCAATACTGGTGGGATAGATTGTTGATCCATCAACTAACCCTGTACCATGAATGGCATCAATTCCAATAATAAAAGGTATTTTCAGACGGCTTTCCTGCGCAAGTTCTTGCAATTCATTCGCTTCTTTACTACCAAGAACATGCAAGAATGAACTAATTTTACCATCCCGGATCATTTGTTTTATATCCGCAATACTAACCCCTGGATAAAATCCTAATGCAGAGTTTTTATTCAAATCTTCCTCTTTAATATTCTGTTGTGCCATTTTTATGTGTTCAAGTCCGACAAATTGACACATTTGCCCAACTTTTTCTTCAATGGTCATACGCTTCATTAAATCGGTAACACGTTTCTCAACAGGTTGCTTCGGATCAAGATAGAGTTTTTTTTCCTGTGTTTTAAATGAGAATAAAACTGTTGTAAGTGCTAAAAAAAATATATATTTAAAATAAGTCATAAGATATTACTTTCTATTTTAATAATTATAGAAATCTTAAATAAGTGATCAGATTTGCTTATCAACTGACAATCATAGTCAATACATTACAGGATATCTAATAGTTATCGCTGTTTTGCATTAATATGGGTTTTAAAATAGTGGTCCAAATATCATATCCTTTTTGATTCATGTGTAAATTATCTTCTAAAAATATGTCTTTTCTTACGTTTCCACTACCATCATACATTTCTTTTGATATATCAATGTAATTCACTCCTTTCGTTTCTTTTGTATAATTTTCAAGCAAGATATTTAACATGTTCATTTTGTTAAGTAGTGGTTCTCTCAAAGGAGAGGGTTTCAGGGACATAACATAAAAAGGGACATGTGGATAATCTCGCTTTATTTTTACAATAAAGACTCTGAACAAATCATATATAGTTCCTACTGTTATTTCGCTACTAATATCGTTTTCAACATATAAAACAATACTTTTGGGATTATAACCACGTGCTATTACATCGTAGTTATAAATCATATCTCGTATTGTTGCTCCACCGTAAGAACGACGAATGATCTTCAGAGGAGCTAGGTCATTATAAATGTTGGTCCACTTGTTAATAGAGGAACTTCCAAAAATAAGAACATCACATGATTTATCTTTTAGCTTCCTATTTTCATCAATATATTTGTCGATATCTTTTTGAAAACGTCTTATCCATTGAGTTTCATCAGTTCTGGATACAACCAGACAATCTTGTATTCGAATGGAGTCTTGGGATGAAATACTAAATGTATTCAGACAAGAAAGCATGAGAATAAGGGAAAAAAAATGGTTTTTCATATCAATATTATTTATTTTAACATTAATTAAACATGTTACAAATTATAAGATGCTATTATTTCAAACAAGAAAATCAACAAATCAGATTTTGAATTGAGACATAAACTCTACAACCTTGTAAGTGAAAATAGTCAGCAAGTTACATTTTTTATAATTGTAAAATAATTAGGCAATAAATTGGTTTAATTGAAATTACTTCATTACTTATTATTTCGTGTAAAGCATTCCCAATCATCAGTTCTAAAAGGAGAAACCGGCAGTCCTTCTTTATTATATAAATTTGCATCGTTGCTTTCAATCGGTGCACCTGTCCATCCGTAACGAACTGCTACAGGTTTCTTTATTTTATCGCTCCAAACAACAACATTATTTTTATCTATTCTGGCATCAGCCCATCTAAACTTTTTAGTACTATCTGCAATAGCAAAACCACCTAATTTTTCACCTGTACTTATCAGTCCGTTTTCCACATTAGAAAAACTGATAATTATCTTATTTCCTTTAAATTCTGAGCCTTTATACAACGGAGAAGATTTTAATTCTGGCTTTCCGTAAACAATTCGTTGAGCTTCAAGAGCCAACCTTCGTCCGACTTCCTGTTTATTGGTTGGGTGTACATCAAACGGATTTCCAATATCAATTGCAACCGCCATTCCTGTTTGAGGTAAACTTAATGTCATAGTTTGAGCTTCCCTTAATTCTGCCCATGTGCTCTCAATCGGATCTTTTGTTATTCCCGAATAACCTGCTAACTGAACAAATAAAAAGGGAATATCACCCTGATTAAATTGTTTTCGCCAATCGTTTATCATCAATGGAAATAAGCTACGATATTGATATGCACGCCAGGAATTAGATTCTCCCTGATACCAGATAAAACCCTTTATTGACAATTTTGTTAATGGAGCAATCATTGCATTATAAAGAGTTGACGGCGTATTGATACCTAATTTATCTTTGGGCTTTGACGGATAGTCATTCAGTTTCATTGAAGGTTTATACAACCATTTCCCTGCAAGAGGAATGCTAAGAACCTGTGCTCCAGTCATTTCCCGAATAAAAAGATCGCTTTCTTTTAAAGAAATAAAACCTCCATTACCTGATGTATTTTCCAGCCTTATAGCAATTGTATTTTCACCTTCATGTACCTCTGTACCGGGAATTTTATAAATACGCCTTCCTCCATCATACGAAACAGAACCTACTTTTACTCCATTAAACCATGTATCATCATAATTGCTCAAGAATCCTAAGTTTAACAACAAAGCTTTCTTTGCCATAAAAGGAGGAATATTTATTTCCTTTCGAAGCCATACCACTCCATCATAATTTGGCAAGCCATTGTACTCCCAATAACCAGGAGCATTTAAAATTTTCCACCCTGCTGAATTATAGTTTGGTAGATACCATTTTTCAATATAGCCCGGGTCAGTTTCTTTTATTTCTTTCTGCCATTGATAAAATAATTCGCTGTAACATTTCTGCTGAGAGTTGAATGAATCGTCGGTTTTTTGTAACGCAATAAAGTCTTCTACCTGTTTCGAAAAATCAGGATGCTGACCTATGCTTTGTAAGCTTGTCCATGATTCGATAGGAGAACCACCCCAGTAGGTACAAATAATTCCGATAGGAACATTCTCTGATTCATAAATATTTTTAGCAAAAAAATATGCTACGGCCGAAGTATTTGCAACATCTTCAGAAGTTGCAACTGACCATTTCCCAGAAGAAAAATCAGAATGGGGAACTCCTGACAATTCTTTTGGAACTCTAAAACTTCGGATGTTCGAATTATTTGCTTTCGATAATTCGTAAGCCGAATTATATACATCTTTCATAGAGAATTCCATATTAGATTGTCCGGAACAAATCCAAATGTCCCCAATCAAAATATTATTCAGATTAAATACAGTATCAGTTTGAAATTTCATTTGATATGGACCTCCTGCTTTCATTGCAGGAAACTCAACTGACCAATTTCCATCCTTCTGTGGTTTTACTGTCATATTTACTCCTGCGAATGAGACTGTAAATGGTTTCGGCTTAGTTGTGGTGCCCCATATTTCTATTGGTTTATCGCGCTGAATGACCATATCATCACTAAAAATATGGGGAAGTTTAATTTGTGCGTATGATAACAGGGGCAACAATGTTAGTAAAATTATATAGAAACCTGATAGTCTGTTTGTTCTCATGATTGTTAATTCTAAATATATGTAATTATTTTATATTTTGCTGGTGTGTATAGGATTCTTTTTTATTTTTCGATTTGTTTTTGAATAATTGCTTTCATTTTAATGGCATACCGCTTCCCAAATTCCCGTTGCGATTTCGCATCTATATGCAATCCATCGCTTAAGGAAGTAAAACCGGAAGCAGAAACAACGTCAAAATATTGCAATTCTTTCTTTGCTTCATAAAAATTAGAATTAAATGTTTTTGAACAGCCATTAAAATCAGGAAGTTCTCCTGCAACAAAGACTAAATCTGGGATTCCAAACTCTTTTCTGAGCTTTTCTACCAATCGCACTAATTTATCTTTATACTCTGCCGACTTCTCTTTTGAGCAATCTGCTTCTCCCTGATGCCAAAGTATACCTTTCAATGTTCCTGACTTCATAGCTAGTTTGACCCTCAGCAAGGTATTATTATAAGGAAATGTTTTTGTTTGTTCCCAAAATGAATCCTGTAACCAAAAATCTATACCTGAACCTCCGGCAGCACATGGTATCAATCCGATAATTACGTTATTGTTGCTATCAGGCATTTCTTGAGCAAACGATAGTCCCGGACCCACTCCTGCCTCTTTTTTATCAAAATGAATGGGATTTTTCGCTATATCCCAATCTCCATCTCGATTTAATCGCAGGATTCTATTGTTTCCAACTGTATCCTGTGGCTCTACAAGACCTCTACCTGCCATATTTGATTGACCAATTAAAAGATAGAGGTGAAAATTTTCTTTCGGCACTGTTATCTTTGAAATTTCTCTAATTTTAGGAGATATTTGCGAATAAAGCGGGTTTGAAAAAATAAAAAATATAATAAATGAAAAATAAAATATATATATTTCTTTCATGATTTATGTTTTTAATAAAAATGTTTATTACAATCTTTAATAAATGTAATACTTAGTGATTGAAATTAAAAGTTCGATACATTGTTCATATATCGAACTTTTATTCCTTATAATCAAAAGAGTTTAATTATATTAATTTAATTATGTATCTTAATGGTTTTATTCCCTTTTTCGTCTCTAACACTGACCAACAATAACCTATCCCAATTAGATTGTATCGGAACTACAATACTTCCCGAAGAAGTTTTTCCTGTATACAATAATTGCCCAACGACATTAAATATTTTAATTTCAGTGTTATTACCCAGACCACCGATATTTAAATCGTTACCAGTTCTTAATATCGATTTTTGTGTACTTTCTGTTGATTCTATGTCTGTTGTACTAGAGGGATTTGCAACAATTTGTATAAATGGATGGGTACGTGTAGTATTCTCTTTGGTTGCAATCCGATATAATCCACCCGGCGACTTTACAGATTTTATTATAAATGTAATTATCGGATTAGCAGTCACAGCTGCAACTAACTCTGTTTTATCCAACTCGAAAAAATAATCAGCAGGCGTGGTTGGTGTTGGACTCATTGAGATAGCTTTTGTACCTAAAAATGTTTCACTCGTTTTTGCATTGTATGCGCTCACAACTTCATCACTTGTCATTGCTTCTGTAAAACTTACTCCGGCAGCAGTATAAACACTGATTAAACTATACAATAAATCTGTATTACTCCCAGTAAAATCGATATTCAATCCAAGATTGACATTTCGTGCTGACGAAAGTTGAGTTAAGTAAGAAGTAAAATCAAACTGAATAACGGCTTGTCTCATAGATGTACCGCTTAAAGCTTTAAGCATCGCCAAATCATCAGCCCCATAAACACTTACATTTGTTGTATTCTAAAAATAAGTATCCTTAATCGGATCTGAAATTGAAGTAACAGTATATGGTTGAACAGAAGTTAACCCAACTTGAATATATGGTCTTAAAGAAGGATCGGCATTTTCTCTGGATGCAATACTGAGTGGAGAAAGTCCTGATGAAGCAGACGTGATTTTTATAGAGAACACAACTTTAGGATTTTGGGCTGTTACACCAGCCAGTACTTTGGTTACATCAATTGGAATCAAAAATTCCAGAGCTGTATAGTTTTTGTCTGAAGGAAGAGGAACACTTCCTATATCCTCAGTTGTAACGGCAAAGGCATCGGTATAATTAGTACTTACTACATCATTTGTCTGGCTTTCAGTAAAAGTAAAGCCGATTACTTTTTGAACCTTCAATTCCAAGTCTTGTGGCTCAGAGGTTGAGGGGTAAAAACTTGAAGCACGGACACAAAAATTGAGACTGGAAATTTTAGACAGATCATTTAAATATGGTGTAAAATCATATTCAAACAAACCCTGTCTGCTACTTGTGTTGAATTCCGATCCATTATATTTGACTACTATTGTGGTCTCACCTCCGTGAACAGCTACATCAGCCACATCAAACTTAACGTACGAGTCTTTTACGGGACTCATTTTTTCAGTTGTAGTATAAACTTCTGCATAAACAGGAGCAATAAGCAAAAATGCCAATAATAGGCTAAAGAGTTTAATTTTCTTCATGTTGATTAAATTTTAATTTCTAAGTTCGCTAGTTAAATCTATGCACTTTCAGTGCAAGACTTTAGTTTTTATAAATCTCAATTTGACTTTGCTATTGAAAAGGTCTGGATAACAAGTATATAGTTATCAAAAAGTATATGATTAAGCTTCTCCAATCGGCTTTTAGTCGAATCTTATGCGAATTTCATTCGCTTTTCCAACCTATGGATTTCTAATCCATAGTGTTTGAGTTAATATAATAATAACAGCAACAAAAATAAAGTAGTTTAAACAACAACTAGTGTACAAAAAATTATAAAAGGTACACTTATTGTCATTTCTTTGTGATTGTTTCTAAGTGTTCTTAAAATGGAAAGAATGTATAACTTATTCATGTGTCATACATTCTTTCTGACCTTTGTCTAGTATGGACAATAGATGGATAAGACCACACGCATTATGCTTGAACAATAAATGAAAAGAAATTACAAAATAAGATTTTTTGAATGTTGAAAAAACCATTAAACCCCAAAAAGCTGAAAATATAATAAAAGAGAAATACTACACACTTAGTCAATGGAAAAAATCCGCTGATAATGAAAAAGTTTCACTAAAACTCCGCGACATAATTGCCAAGGAATTAATTGCTTGGTAATAACGTCTAGCTAAATCTTATGATCAGCGAAAGCGGTCATACTTCGCCTGTAAGTTCATTGCCTGCAGCTCCAGGCAGAATCCACAGATATCACAGTTTTGCAAACTGTGTCATTTTAAATAAATTTTCGGTTATTTCTTTTTTTGAGGTGCTATGAAAAATACTTAGCGATTCTGTATAGTGCAAAGTCTTTGTCTTTGACTCCGTAATTATTAGAAATAAATCTGTTTATTTTCCCGTTCAATCTTTCAGCCTTTGCATTGGTTTGTTTGCATTCAAAGAAGTTAATAATTTCATATTCGTGTTTTCTTATCATTTTTACCACTGAGGTAAATTCATCAAATCCACTTTTTTTCACCTCCAAATACCATTGATGTAATTCTTGAATGATAATAGATTTTGATTTTATATGATTTGATATATCGTACCATTTTTTAAATTTCTGTGACAAATCGTATGCTTCACTTAACTCATTGTTATTTTCAAATACTTGATACATAATATCAATTCCTGCTTCGCTCCATTTATCAGGTGATTGTGTCAGTCGGTAACGGCAATGTTTTAGTACATCCAATTTTATGAGTATTTCCTTGTCTTGTTCTGTTTTTTCTTTGCCTTTGCTCAATTGCCCGGATAGCTCTTGATATAAAGTTATTGCCACACGATGCAATCGTGCGGCAGCAGGGGGTAAGTTAAGCGCCTATTTGGCGGAAAAGACAAAATGCTTTAAAATTCGGAGAATTATAATAAAATATTTATCTTTGCAATAACACTTTGTATCACCCTTAAAAACATCAAATATTTATGTTAAGCGCATCCGACATTCTACTGCTTCAGAAAAAAGGTATCAGTCCTGAAAAAATTGAAGAACAATTACACGCATTTGCAACAGGTTTTCCTTTTCAGGAAATAATAAGCGCCGCAGAACCCGGAAATGGCATTACGCTTATCGTGAATGAAAATATTCAACGCTATTTAATTGAATGGGATAACTTTCTGAAAACAGACGCCACAATCCTGAAGTTTGTTCCTGCTTCGGGGGCGGCAAGCCGCATGTTTAAAGACCTTTTTGAGTTTTTGGAAGGAAGTTTGGACGAACCGGCAAAACCGGCTGAAAAAAAGTTTTTCGACCAAATCAATCAATTTGCCTTCGTTGATGAACTGGATAAAGTTTGTAAAACAAATACCGGGAAAAACATCCCCGAGTTAATCAGGGAAAAACAATATAAAGCCGTCGTTGGAAATTTGCTTTTAAAATCGGGATTGAATTACGGAGCTTTGCCCAAGGGTTTGTTGCTTTTCCACTCCTACCCTGCCGAAAAACGGACGCCCGTGCAGGAACATTTGGTGGAAGGCGCTATGTATGCAGCCAATATAAACAAGGAAGTAAACATCCACTTTACCGTATCGAACGAACACCGAAGCTTGTTCGAAAAACATTTAAAGGACACCATTCCTGCTTACGAACAGAAACTTCAGACTAAATTTTCGATAAATTTTTCCGAACAGAAACCTTCAACCGATACTGTGGCTGTTAATGATAGTAATGAGCCTTTTCGCGAAAACGGCGAGTTGGTTTTCCGTCCTGGCGGACACGGCGCTTTAATCGAAAACCTGAACGACCTCGATGCCGACATAATTTTTATCAAAAACATCGATAATGTTGTTCCCGATTCAATGAAAAATCCGACTATTATTTATAAAAAAGTAATTGCCGGTTTGCTCGTGAAGCTTCAGAAGCAAAGTTTCGGTTATTTACGCGAATTGGAAAAAGGACAACTTTCGGATGAGAAACTCGGAGAAATCTCCTTTTTCTGCGAAAAAGAGCTTAACAATTTTCATCCTTCCATCGATAAACTTTCAAGGGCAGAATTACAACAATATCTCCACACAAAACTGAACCGCCCCATGCGGGTTTGCGGCATGGTAAAAAACACAGGCGAACCGGGGGGAGGCCCTTTTCTTACGGTAAACCGAGATGGAACTATTTCGACCCAAATTCTCGAAAGTTCTCAAATTGATTTGTCAAATCCCGTAGAAAAGGAAAAGATGATGCGTTCCACTCATTTCAATCCGGTGGATTTAGTTTGCGGTGTGAAAAATTACCGGGGAGAAAAGTTCGATTTACTTAAATATGTGGACAAAAACACCGGATTTATTTCGTCAAAATCAAAAAACGGGAAAGCGCTGAAAGCGCTCGAACTGCCAGGACTCTGGAACGGCGCCATGAGCGACTGGAATACCGTTTTCGTGGAAGTTCCGATCGAAACCTTTAATCCGGTAAAAACGGTAAACGATTTGCTTCGTCCCGAACATCAATAAAAACAGTCTGGTAACAAAGAAAACTCGGTGTTTGATAAAAAAAGGTCAAGGCGCACGAAGCAGCGAAAACTACTTAGTGTCAGAAAGAAAACTCGATGTTTGATAAGAAAACGTCAAGGTCAAGGCGCACGAAGCAGCGAAAACACGGAGTTTACTTTGGTAAATGAGTAGTTTTTGCTGCGAGCGCAACGCAGAGATTGGCGTTTTCTTGCAAACACTACTTAAAAACTGCATCCGGTAGCTTTTTTATCTTGTTGTATTCCAAACATCATATAAGTTAAATATTTGATTGTTTAACGGGAAAAACAAATAAATATCGTTGAAAAACAACCATGTAATAAATTCAAATAATGTCTATTGGAAAAAACTGATAAATAAACCGATATTCAGTACGGCTACGATGATACCGAGTGAATAAAGCAAAATTTTGGATACCCTGGTATTCTTGTATTTCCCCATCACTTTTTCCGACGACGTTAAGTGAACCTGAAGGAAAATGGTAAACGGTAACTGAATGCTTAACACCATCTGAGAGATAATAAGCCCCTGAAACGGATTGGAAATAAGAAAAATTATTATCAACGCCAGTACGAGTGAAATGGCAACTCCCAAACGGGAGTGATTATCTTTAATGTCGTAAGGTTCCTTATACATTCCGGCAAAAATAGTTCCGGCAGCCATACCGGACGTAATAGTTGATGCAACGCCCGAAAATAGCAAAGCAACCGCAAAAACAACCGCAGCGTTATTACCCAACAAAGGGGACAATAAATGATTGGCTTGCTGAAGCTCAGTCACAGGAGTTTTCGTTTGGAAAAAAGTAGCAGCAGCCAACAAAATCATGGCGCTGTTTATGGCCCAGCCAATAAGCATAGAGAATAAAGTATCCAGAAATTCAAATCTTAATTGCTTTTTAATAACTTTTTCATTTTCCAGATTCCATTGCCGGCTTTGAATGATTTCGGAATGTAGGAACAAGTTGTGAGGCATAACAACCGCTCCCAACACACTCATGATAACAATCATGGAACCTTTCGGAAAACTGGGTGTAACCCAGCCCACCATGGCCGAATTCCAATCAATATGAACCAACGAAAGTTCATACAAAAACGATAATCCGATAACCGACACAAAGGCAATAATCCATTTTTCAATGATTTTGTAGGAATTGGAAAGCAACATAATCGCCACAAAGATAGTAACCAACAAGGATGCAACCCGAATCGGAATTCCAAACAACATGTTGAGAGCTATACCGCCTCCAAGTATTTCGGCCAACGAAGTGGAAACCGAAGCTAACATGGCCGAAGAAAGCAACATTTTGGAAAAACCAGGTTTCAGGTAAATTGCCGTAGCCTCCGAAAGACAAAGGCCTGTGGCAATACCCAGGTGAGCAACATTGTGCTGAAGCAATATTAACATGATCGTGGATAAAGTTACCATCCAAAGCAAGGCATACCCGTAATCGGCTCCCGCAGCCAGATTTGATGCCCAGTTTCCGGGATCGATAAATCCGACGGTAACCAACAGACCAGGACCGATGAATTTAAAAATATCCAGACCACCGTATTGAGGACGATAATTTTTACGGTCTATATTTTTGAAAAGTTTAAACACAGCTATTAATTTTTATCAATGATAATGTTATATCCACAACGCCGGCACGTTTTTGTAAACCATGCCAAGCAGATTAATAATAAAGTGAAATGCTTTCTGTAAATTGTGTTTGATAAGAAAACGCCAAATCATATATAATATTCCGCCAAATCAACAATGCCTGCACGCATGGCATATTTGGTTGCTTCGTGGATATTATTTACTTCTATTTTTCGAAATATATTTTTTCGGTGGGTCATTATGGTATGAACACTCACATAACGTTTAAGCGCAATTTCTTTGGTTGTTTTCCCCAATGCCATTTCTTTCAAAATCTCTTGTTCGGTAACAGTCAGAATTTGTCCGGGCGAACGCGCCAAAGATTTTTTCGAATTATCGAGTAACACGTTACTTACATGGTTGCAAATGTATCGGGTTCCCTTTAATGCTTCTTTAAACCCTGTGCGGATTTCATCTATTGTATCATCCTTCAAAAGCACGCTGAACGAATGCGTATTATAGAGCAAATTACGGAGAAAATCATCGCTTAATTCCTCGGAAAACAAGAGCCAGGAGGTGTCAGGGAAACGCGTCTGCAAAATGATCAACTCGTTTATACTTTCAAAATCAAACAGGGTATAATCGAGAATGACCAACGCATCAGAATCCGACAAAAGCAGGTTTATCAGATCCTTTTTCTCTGAAACTTCGTTTAACTTTTTCGATTCAGCCAACTGACCTATCAAGTACATCCATCCTAATTTTGTTATATCCTGATTATCGGCAAGAATTATATTATTCATATATTTATGGGACAACAAATATTTAAAAACATATTAATAATAACAATTGAAACGAATGGAAAGTTATTCTCCGTAAAAATATAAATACAAGCCAGGATTTAGAACCTGACCGGATATCCTTCAATAATGACTATCAATTTTGTTTTACTTTGACAAAGTAGAACGGGCGAAATTGCAAGTTTCCATTTCGATATATTCCTGACTTTCATACTTTCAAAGCCTGCAATTAAAATAATCTGACAGAGCAGATTTACAACCAAGTTAAAAAAGGAACAGGATAAAACCAAAAATATGTATATTGATTTTATCCTGCAAAGAACCTTTTATAACCTTTTATTTATTAGTATTCCCAGAGGTCTTGTTCGACGTTCAGTAATTCAGTTTCAATTCGTTTTTGCTCTTTCAGAATTTGTTCAGGTTCATTATACGCTTGCAGTAACATTCTGTTAAACATATTGCTATCGCCCAATAAATAACTCGAATATAATCTTTGTGCAAAAAACTCATCAAAAGTCATACGTTGAGCGTCGTTCCCATTAGGAATCATGTATTGTTTAGCTAAATAGGGACGTAACTCATCGAACAAATACCAGCAAGTTACAGAACTTTGTAAAAAGTTCCAGGCGGACTCTTCGGAGCGTTTTAAACCCGTCATATTCGCATTGGTAACATTCGTTTCGTTATAAACATAAACCGGAGCTATACCAATAATTTTAGTATACAATCTTGAATAATGTTTATTGAAGAAAACTATTTCCTGAATAATGAACTTCATTTGTTTCGAAGCATAATCCTCGTAATAATACGAACTGATTTTGTTTTGGTTTGTCAGCGGATCTTTTTCTATTAAACTACTGATTCTTGGCGTATTATTCGAAACATTCCAATCGCAGGTTACATATTTGTTTTTCAAACTATCCTTGGGAATCGGAGTATCGAATTTAGGCTGGATATCAAAGTCAATTTTATCATACGCATTGAGCGTATCCTGCACCGATGCATCCAAAATCGTTCTGAACAGACTTTTATACTTATCATTCGATTTAATGGGAAAATACAGTTGATTGTTTTGTTTATCACGCAAATCAATTATCCTGTAAACAATACGCGACCAAACAATATCATCAGCTCTATGATTCACTTTAGCAATGGTATCGGCTAAAGCATCCATTTGTGTGGTTTGAATGGCAATATTCCCGTTTCTTTCGAAAAACGGTAATGACTGTTGTGCAACAGTCCTATTGCATATAGGCAAAACACAAAGAATACATAAAGCAACCCAATATGTTTTCATATTTATATTCATATAATTAAATTTACTATATATGGTTAATTAAATCAATTTCACAACAATAGCTCCTAAAGATTGTACGTTTTTATCGGGACCAATCGCCTTAATATTGCTCAGAATCAAGTTCTTCCCTTTCGACAATCTATTAAGAAAACCTACATCAAGTCTGGTTCCCGAAACCGAAAGAGGCGCTAATCCTTCGACAATCATGGTAAAAGATATGATAGAAAATTTAGCCGACACCAAAGCATCCTGACCGTAACTTGCAATCAAGGTCGCTCCTTTTAACTGATCCATGGTCATCGAACCTTCATTTTCGTTGCCTTTTGAATCCAAAAGAAAAACCGATGGCTTTGGCAATCGTTTTACCCTGAAGATTCCGCTTCCCATGCTCATTTCTTTCTTATCTATTTTCCCGAAAACTGCAATTCTTATTTCTCCATCCCGCGAAGGACGAATAATATATTTACCTTTCCCCTGGTTTTCAGAACTTCCTCCTTCAACACTGATTCTGACATTTTCAGGAGCCACACCGGGAACGGAAACACTGAATTTATTATCGATTCCTTTATAAACAACATTCAAATCCTCGTTTGAAATAGTAGCCGATGGTTCACCTACCATGTAATCGGATTCAAACTTATAGGATAACAGATTGCCATCTTTTCCGGGTATCCTGATTTCGCCGGTATACTTTGAAGCGCCAAGTTTTCCTCCGGCAACAAACTCATAAATACCATTTTGAAGTGGTCTCCCGTTTACAAAATACTGTGGAACTTTGGTTGAATCGACAGCCGAAAGAACAATTCGTGCACTATATTTTTCTCCACGAAAAACAAATTTGGAATTAGGAACAACCAACGCTTCAATTTTATTAACCCTGAAATCAGATGCATCTGTCTGGTTCTTGAGATACTGAATCATTTCAGATTCTGAAGACCGAATATCGCTTTGATACTTGGTCAGGATTGTAACTACCGCAGATACGGGCATCATTTCAAACATGGCGTTTTCCCAAGGCACCATCTCTTTTGATTCTTTACTTTTTACCGGATTGGTAGAAAAAATATTAAGATACATCTGTTGTTTCTGAGGATTTTTATCAGAATACATAACCAGAGTATTACAATAATCGTTGATTTTTTGTTTGAGGACTTTGCCATTCCCTCCTACAATAGCGTACTGTCCTGCAACATCCAAATTATCCCGTGCCTGAATTTCTCTCGCTTTAGGGTCGGCATCGTCTCTATCTGCTAATTTTACTATTTGTACTTTAAAATCTTCGATATATTGGAATAAATCGTCAGACTGCTTTTTTATTTGTTTTGCCTTTTCGAGCCATTCTCCTACTTTTGCAGGATTTTCCTTATACAAATAATTAAAATCTTCGTACAGAAAACTGTTGCGTATATCCGACGACTCAATGGTAGAATGCAAACTGTTATCTACCATAGTGAACCCGTTCAATATTTCGCTTGATACATTCAATGCCAACATAGCCGTTAACACCAGATACATCATGCCTATCATCTTTTGTCGTGGCGTTTCCGGACAGTTTTTTGCTACACTCATTGCGATTATACTTTAATAATTTGTAAACAAAGAATAATAATCACTTCTTTAGCTTAGTGCGTTCAACATATTTCCGTAAACTAAATTCAAATCGGCAACCTGTTTGGCTAATTTTTCGGCGCCTGCCTTGAAATTTTCGGTTTGCTCTGTGGCATTTGCCGTTGCCAACTTCATTTTTTGAACATCGGCAGTTATAAAATTCAAGTCGGCGCTAACGATATTAATAGCTTCTGTTTGTTTTGTTAAACTTTCGGTTTGAACCTGAATGTTTTTCAGTTGAATTTCATAAATCGAATTGATTGATGCCAGATTTTTAGTGATCTCATCTACTTTACCGGCATAAGCTTTAGTATTTTTCTCAACAACATCCATTCCATTATTTATTCCCTGATAGGAAGCGTTTAAGCGCCCTGTTGCAGCATTGAGCGATTCCTGACTGTGAATAAATTTGCCTGTAACTTCGGAGGCTGAATCAAGATTGCTTACCAATTTGTCGGTTGAATTAACCACCGAAGCTATGGTTGATAATTGTTCCGCAGTATTCGTCAGATTTCGTATTCCATCGGACAATTTTGTTACATCTTCATCACTTATCGATTCATTATAGTTGAGTCCAACAGATGATTTTGACGCCGTAATATTTGCGTTTTTCAGGTTTGCTGCGCCTCCTTCTGAGTCAAAATCGAAGATTTTATGCCATTCAAATTCTTTATTAGGTTTATCAAATACTCCTAAAGCAAATATTATAGCTTCGACCGACATACCGAGACCCAACATGGTACCTCCTCCCCTTAAATGAAGAATTTTGAACATGGCGCCCAGAATAACTACGGAAGCCCCAAGACTGTATGCCGCTCCTACAATTCTTCTTATTTTAGGAGAATTCCACCACAAATCAAATTTTGTTTGACCATTTGACATAATCGTAATTTTTTATATTAATAAAAACATCAAAGTTCTTATTCGCCGTTAAATGAGCGAACGCAACGGAACCCAATATATGGCCGGCTTTCATATTGATATTCATAAGTTCTGACGCCACATTGCAGATAATATGCAATGTCTTTCCACGAACCTCCTTTAACAACCTTGCGTTTCAAAACGTCTGCGTCATCAGTTTTTGCATTGTATTGAAAATTAGGATTCATATCAGACACCATTGTGTTTGATGAACTTACATAAGCTGACGAAGTCCATTCGGCTACATTGCCTGCCATATCGTAAAGTCCGTAATCATTGGGTTCATAAGCAGCAACTCTCATTGTAGTAGCTCCCGTATCATCGGTGTAGCTTCCACGCATAGGTTTGAAATTAGCCATAAAACAACCTTTATTGTCGCGAATATAATTTCCACCCCACGGATACAGAGCCAATTGTTTTCCGCCACGGGCTGCATATTCCCATTCGGCTTCGGTTGGCAAACGATAATCCTGACCTCCTATTTTATGGGTACTATTGAAAAGTTGCGTCCTCCACTGGCAGAATGCTTGCGCCTGTTCCCAGGTTACACCCACAACCGGATAATTTGCAAATCCCGGATGCGAAAAATACATGCGCATTTTAGGATCGTTATAAGCAAACTGAAAATCGCGCAACCACATTACAGTGTCCGGGTAAACGTTCACTATTTTCATAGAAATCAAATCCTTACGGTTTTTTAATCTCCTTTCGATTGTCCGGTTAATTATCACGCCATTTTCATCGACATACGATGTGTCCACTCTCACTTTTGCATTGGCAGGATAAGCGCCTGTGTTTACATTGTATTTGTTTCCGGGTAAAGCCGCCTGATCATAATTTATCCATTCGTATTTATAAGTAAGTTTACCGGGATTAATCTGGTGCGAAGCTCCGAGAGTATTTTCATCGTAAAAATAAAGACGGCCTAAAATTGCCTTTATGGAGTCGTCTTTTGAACTCCATGGAATCTTTGCTCTCCAGTTTAAAGGAACTCTTTGAAGTTCTTCGGGGGTAAGATTGATAAGCGGGTTATTCTTATCATTATAAGTTGTCAGTTTTTCATACCCGACGGCATTTGCATCGATAAGCATTCTCATGGCAATAGAATCACGAACCCAGTATACAAATTGTTTGTATTCATCATTTGTGATTTCCGTTTCATCCATCCAAAAAGCATCAACAGTAACGTTTATAGATTTATCACTGATTGACCCCACAGCCGATTGATCGTTAGCTCCCATCATAAACGATCCCCGTTTAATAAAGACCATTCCATAAGGATTATTCTCCTGAAAGCGGGTTTTTAAAGCCGATTTTCGCGAAACACCTGTTAACTCGCCAATCGGTTTAGCTGCTATGATTATCAATAAGACAAGTGCAATGATTGTCAGATTCTTTTTTGTCATTGTGATAATTATTATTATGAGATAAAATTATTATACTTCAATTGCAAATTGTATTCATTCCTGAATTTTACATGAAACGAATACTTTTATATTTTGATAAACTTTTACTGAACACATATTCGAAGCTATATATCAGTACCAACTCATGTGAACCGTAATTAGTCGTAATTAACTTACTTGTCGACAAATCGAATGAATATCCCAATGATAAACCTCCGGCGATATTAAGCCCGCCCATGAATACAACAGCATCCTGATAGCGATAGGATAATCCGCCCCAGAAACGGTTGTCGTATTCCAGCCTTGCCGATAAATCAAGTTGCCAGGAAGAAAAATCGGATTTGAACAGGGCGCTTGGCTTCAATACGTATTTGGGATCTTGCAGTTTATAACTTAAGCCTCCCGTTAAAAACAATGAACTGAAAAGTGCGAATTCCGTTGAATTGCCCCACTTTACTTTCGGTTGGTTAAGATGCAAATAAGAAGCTCCGCCATACCAATTATTCATTGAGTACCAGACACCTACATTCAAATTGAGTCCCATTCCGTTCACGTTCGACAACGGTATTGCCGGATCGGAAGTCATGTTATGATATTCTCCTATATTGATGGCATGTAACGCTACGCTGTCGCCGCTGAAACCGATACTGACAAAACCAATATCGGCGCCCACACTGAATTTTCCCGGTCCTATATTTTTTTTGTAAGCATATTGCAAATGAAATGCTGTATTTGTAAAACCTCCGAATTTATCATCAAGAAAACTCAATCCCAAACCATGAACCGTATTTTCAATCTTTATCGGCGCATTAATGCTAAACGCAGTCGTCGATCCGCCCCCTGTAAAATTCAGCCAGTTTATCCTGTGTTGCCCGATAATATCAATCATCCCGCTTTCGCCTACGGCAGCAGGATTGAAAGAAGAATTGTGCAACATATACTGGCTTAACTGTGCATCGAATTGTGAATAAACCGATCCCGTAAAAACAGACAGCAACAAAAAAACTATTACATTTTTTTTCATAGGATTTTCTGAGACGACTTCATTCACAATCCATCTGAACCGAGAAATTCGACAATTGTGTGTATAATCAAACTGTAAAATTCCCAAAAAATTGTTTTACAATACATTTTTATTTATACCCAACAATCAACACTCGACTTAAAATATTGAAATTAAGCAAGATATACAGAAGAAATAAGCATTTAATACTCTTCTTCATTAAAGAAAAAGTCTTCTTTGCTGGGATAATCAGGCCAAATATCTTCGATAGTTTCGTAAATTTCACCTTCATCTTCAATTTCTTGTAAATTCTCAATAACTTCCAAAGGAGCACCAGAGCGCATGGCATAGTCGATTAATTCATCTTTTGTGGCGGGCCAGGGGGCGTCTTCTATTTTA
This sequence comes from Paludibacter sp. UBA5753, assembly GCA_002427615.1. Classification (GTDB taxonomy): domain Bacteria; phylum Bacteroidota; class Bacteroidia; order Bacteroidales; family Paludibacteraceae; genus Paludibacter. The sequence continues at coordinate 22,615 of DIFH01000012.1, read as the reverse complement.
GAAGCTAATTCCAATGTCCAATACATATTCAGCTTAATTTTTAATATAAATTTGGTTAGTAAAATAGGTCAAATTTCGTACAAAAGTAAGATTTTTTTTTATTAATACTATTTTTTCCATAAAATTTCTTTGTTACCTTTTTTCAGTGTTATATAACGGGAAAGCACAAAGAAATAATCCGATAATCTATTGGCAAACATAATAATTTGTTTGTCAACCGGATAAACATCATTTAAGTCTAAAATTCGTCGCTCCGCCCTGCGTGAAACTGTCCTGCATATATGGCAAATTCCGCCTTCTGTTGAACCACCAGGCAATATAAAAGCCCTTAATTCGGGCAAGTTTTCATTTAATCTGTCAATTTCCGATTCAATTTCTTTAATGTCATCCGGCTGAATGATTGATGCTTCGTGTAAATTAATTTTACTCCTGTCAGTGGCTAAATGAGAACCGACCGCAAACAACCGGTGTTGAATTTTTTCCAGAAAATGAACCTCCGGTTTTAAAAGATCGAACGATGCAAGCAACCCGATAAAAGAGTTTAATTCGTCCACTGTTCCGTAAGCTTCGATACGAACATCATTTTTCATGACGCGCGTCCCTCCTATCAAGCCTGTTTTTCCCTCGTCGCCTGTTTTGGTGTATATTTTCATCTTTGATTTGTTTTTAAAATCAGTCCGGAATTACTCCTGTTTTTGAATTTTGATACTAATAATACATTTTATAATGCTTTTTGTTTAAATCGGGGTTAAAAAAAACAATTCCCAGTTGGAATAAATCAATTGTAGAAGTCACTTTGGGGTGGTTCTTGATTGATTTCCAAGCGAACTCCATGTCATCAGACCAATATATATCATCAAAAACCATCACGGTATTGCTGCTTGCAAACGGTAAACATTGTTGAAAATAATGCAACACGGCTTGGGAGCTGTGATTGGCATCAATAAACGCAAAATCGATAGTTTGTAATTTATTCAATGCCAATTCCAACGTTTGGTTAATATCCCCTTCAATAATTTGAATATTCTTACATCCTAATTTTTCAAAATTATCTCTTGCTATTTTTATGATTTCAGAACTGCCTTCGAGGGTTATACATTTACTTTTTGATGAGTTAGCTGCCAGATAAGCCGTCGTAATTCCAAGCGATGTTCCTAATTCAAGTATATTTTCGGGACATACATTTTGAATTATTCGAAATAATAATTGACCGTATTTGGGCGATTTAAGCGATTTCCGGGCTATTTCGGATACTTTTCGGTTTCTGTCGCTGCCGGTACCGAAATCTTTTACAAAAATTGTTTGTTTGTTTTGTAATAATTCAATCCTGATTTTTTCAATTTCATCAAAAACATAAAATTTATTCCGGTCGTAAATAACATTATTCAGGAACTGAAATATAAAGGGCGAATGAACCCCGAACCCCTTTGTGTGGTAAGCTGAAAAAAAATGACAAATGTATTTTAAGATAAATCTTGCTTGCTTCATATTTTTGTTTATTCCGAACAAAAGTAGAAAAAAAATGATATTAAAAGCTATACTTTAATGATATAGTTAATAAAAAAGTCCTGTCATTGAAAACAACAACAGGATTTTTTCCGGGATTAGATTATTTCAATATCTTGTTGTTTACAAATTTCCAACGCCATCTCCCGAAGTTTAAATTTTTGAATTTTACCGCTGCCGGTTAAAGGATATTCATTTACGAAAAATATATAACGCGGAATTTTGTACCTGGCAATTTTATCTTTACAAAAATCACGCACATCTTCGGTAGTTATTTCAGCGGCTTCGTGCGGAATAATAAAAACCCCCACATCTTCGCCATAACGGGGCGACGCAATGGCAACTACCTGAGCATCCTTCACACCGGGCATGTGATATAAAAACTCTTCTATTTCATGAGGCGAAATATTTTCACCGCCTCTGATTATCATATCCTTAATCCGTCCCGTAATCCTGTAATTTCCATCCGCATCTTGAACTCCCAAATCGCCTGAATGCAGGAATCCATTTTTATCGATAACCTGCGATGTGGCTTCAGGGTTTTTATAATAACCTTTCATTACATTATAGCCGCGGCAACACATTTCGCCCTGAACGCCAACGGGGCAATTTTCGCCTGTAACCGGATCGATGACGGCTACTTCGGTAAATTCGTAAGTACTGCCCACGGTTGTACATCGAACTTCAAAAGAATCATCCACCCTTGTCTGGGTCATACCGGGCGAAGTTTCAGTAAGTCCGTAAACACTTGTTATACTCATGTGCATTTTTTCGTTAACCTGGCGCATTAACTCTATCGGACACAAAGCTCCGGCCATAATTCCCGTCCGCAAGGAGCTCATATCGAATAAATCGAACATCGGATGATTCAACTCGGCGATAAACATGGTGGGAACTCCGTACAGCGCCGTGCAACGTTCTTTATGGATAGAAGCCAGCGTAATCAGCGGATCGAATTTTTCGATCATTACCTGCGTACTCCCGTGAGTCAGGCAATTCATCGTAGCCAAAACCACTCCGAAACAATGGAATAAGGGCACGCATATACAAAGTTTGTCAGCCTGTGTAAATTTCATGTGTTCGCCCGTGAGAAAACCGTTATTGGTAATATTATGATGCGAAAGCATTACCCCTTTCGGAAAACCGGTGGTACCGGAAGTATACTGCATATTTATAACATCATGACAATGGAGGGATTGCTTGATTTCTATCAGTTCATCCTCTGTTTTATTGGCTCCTAAAAGCAGAATTTCAGCCGTATTATACATACCGCGATGTTTTTCCTGTCCGATATAAATCAGGTTTTTCAATTCGGGAAAACGTAAAGATTGGAGCTTACCGCGTTGTGTGGTTTTAAGTTCGGGTATCAGCGTGTTTATTGTTTCCACATAATCGTTTCCCGACACTCCATCAGTAATGCAAAGCGTATGCATATCAGAGTTTTCGAGCACAAAAGCCAGTTCATGAGACTTATAACTCGTATTCACCGTAACTGCCACCGCACCGATTTTGGCACAGGCATAAAGGAAAGTTAACCAATCGGGAACGTTCTGCGCCCAAATACCCACATGCGAACCCTTGATAACACCAATCGCAAGCAATCCTTTGGCCATATTATCAACACGTGTGTTAAATGCCGACCAGGTAAAATGCAGATTTCTGTCGGAATAAACAATATAATCATGATCGGGAGTTTCGGTAGCCCAATACTCAAGCCAATCGCCTAAAGTTCTATCGTATAATTGCATAATATATCACCTCAAACCCTTAAAGGGCTTAAAATTATTGAATTGAATTTGCTTAAAAACCTGGGAAAGATTATAGGGGAGTATAAACAACAGCCACAATCTGCGTAGGTTGGTCATCCACCGCACTTACCAAGTGATCGACAATCGAATCGTAATAAATACTGTCGCCTTCATTGAGAATGTGCGTTTCTTTTCCGTAAATGATTTTCACCGACCCTTTAAGCACAAAAATAAACTCCTCTCCTTCGTGAGTCGACAAAATAGGTTCGTGTGTAACAGATGGTTTAATGTCAATGACAAAAGGTTCCATGTGTCTTCCCACTTTGTTTCCGGCCAATGAAAAAAAATCGAGATGTGAATTGGCAGTTGAAAGTTGGCTCGAAAAGGTTGCCGGTTCTTGCCTGTCGGATTGGCGATGAACAACCGGCCCGAGTTGTTCCGAATCATCCAAAAATGTACCGATTCTCACACCAAGCCCGCGAGCAATTTTAATCAAAGCTCCCAGCGAAGGAACTTTTTCACTCGAAATAATCAATTCAATTTGAGAAACCGTAAGCCCGCATCGCTCCGATAATTCTTGAATACTAATGTTTCTGGCTGTCATTAAGGCGTTTATTTTTCCACCTACCACATTGTTTTTCATCGTGTAAATATCAATAATATAGAATAACTAAAATAATACATGATTAACAAAAAGCGTAACTACTCAGCACCCTTTATT
>DIFH01000012.1:0-18554 GCA_002427615.1 Paludibacter sp. UBA5753 | reverse complement strand
AGTTTAAATACATAACAATCAACTAAATGCCTGATTATTATCAAATTTATTAGGGTGCTGAGTAGTTACCAAAAAGCAGTACTTTGTTAAAAATCACCGCAAAATTAAAAATAAAATCTACATGAAAAATAATCGAAACTCTACTTATTCATAAGTATTTTCGAAAATTCCTCTTTATTACTCAATTTTTCCTTCGCTATTTTCAGGTCTTCGTCGCCACGCAACGAAAACTGGATTTCACCTTTTTGGAAATAATATCTATTAATAATTTCAAGACTTAAAAGTTCGGATATTTCAGCTTTGTTATCGGCAATATTTTTCATAATGTCCGGCGTTATTTTCAATTTCAGGGCATCAAACTCATTTTGAGCCGATTTGTCCAAACCTTCCAGTTTAGCCATTTTAAGCAACTCTTCATAATACTTCTCGGTTTGCGAAGTATAGGTAAACTTTTTTTCGAGTAAATAGTCGGTGAAAGCCTTAAAATCTTCATCGCTTAATGTGAATTCAGTTGGTTTACTTATGGTTGGATGAGTCGATACATATTGTGTCGCAAAATCGAAATACAAATTTTGCGCAAAAATATAATAGGCAATATTGAGTTTGCGGTTGTCCGTCGTTTGAATATCGGGAACGATACCACCTCCATCACGTACTTTACGTCCGTTGCGCGTACTGAATTCGGTTGTCAGGCTATCAGGTACGCGTCCTACACTTCCATCTTCGTTGCGATGGCTGTAATCAATCGCCTGGATGCACCGTCCGCTTGGAATATAATATTTGGCGGTGGTAACCTTTAGATGTCCGCCATAGCCTAACGGACGGATATTTTGCACCAACCCTTTTCCGAATGTTCGTTCACCGACAATAATACCACGGTCAAGGTCTTGTATGGCTCCAGCCAGTATTTCTGAAGCCGAAGCTGTCGCCCTGTTTGTTAAAACAGCAAGTCGCATCTCAGGAAAAAGCGGTTCGGTCGGTGTTTTATAAGTTCGGTCAGTCAACTTGTTTTTACCTTTTGTAGTAACTACTTCGGTTCCTTTTGGGAGAAAATAACCTGCAATTTTAACCGACTCATCAATTAAACCTCCACCATTGTTACGCAAATCTATAATCAACGATTCGATTTGATTTTGCTTAACCAACTCGTTGACGGCCGATTTAAGTTCCATTGCCGATTTATCGGTAAATTCATTCAAAAGAATATATCCTGTTTTTTCAGCTACTATCCCCATATATGCTACCGGATTAACCTGAATTTTTTCACGAAGAAATTCCTTTACGATGGTTTTTTTCTCGCCATACCGTTTCAGTTTAAGTTTTATCATGGTATTAGGCGTTCCTTTCAAAAGCGAACTTACTTCATTCACCGTCAGGTTTGAAATCGGTTTCCCATCTACTTCAAGAATTATATCGCCTGCCCTGACATCATTGCGTTGAGCCGGCATACCTTCGTAGGGCTCAGATATACAAATATCATTGGCTTTTTTCATGATCAAAGCCCCTATACCGGCATATTCACCGGTCGTCATAAAAGTCAGATCCGATGTTTCCTCTTCAGGCATATAAACAGTATAAGGATCAATTTTGGCAAGCATTTCATCAATCGCTGTTTTCATCATTTTATCGTAATTAAGCGTATCGACATAAAACGCATCCAATTCACGAAACAAGGAATTAAAAATGGAAAGATTTTTACTGATCCTGAATGTACGTTGATCAGGCTTTTGAGGGGCAGCAAGAATGTAAACAGAAAAACAAACAAAAATGATATTAAAAAAAAGTATTCTCTTCATATTAAATTATTTACTGTAATTCAGGGAATTATCCGTTTTTCCCTGATGATAAAATTCAAATATCTGTAATTTCGGAATATTAAAGTTTCACATTGGGCGGTAGAAATTCCGAAATATCCTTCCCGTACGAAATTAAATCGCGCGCAACTGTTGATGAAATATGCGAATAGGCAGATTCTGTAAATAAAATAACGGTTTCCAACCCTGTAAGAATACGGTTCGTGTCTCCAATGGTTCGTTCATATTCAAAATCGCCCACCGTACGCAATCCCCTTAAGGCAAAATCCGCTTCTACTAATTTAGCGAAATCTATTGTCAGACTATTATATGCATATATTTTTACACGTGGCTCATTTTCAAAAGCCTGTCGTATCATTTCCATACGTTTTTCAACCGAAAACAAAGTTTTTTTCGATTGATTGGTGCCTATGCCTATAACAATTTCATCGAAAATAGACAACCCGCGCATCACAATGCTGAAGTGCCCTATTGTAAAAGGGTCGAAAGTACCCGGAAAAATTGCTCGTTTCATATAACTTGATTATTGGCTCAAAATTTGTGCAAATTTTCTGAACTTAAAACGTTCAGTTTGCAAAGATATGAATTTTAATTCCGAGTTTTTACAAACAACTAAATTGTTTGATTTTTTTTTGTGATTAGAAAAATAAAGAATTAATTTTGCAGCAAAATTTATCCCTAACCCAAATTTCAAATTTATACGTTTAATATTCTGTTATTCTGTTTTTTCTTCGGCAAACGTTACAGGTAATTTAAACCCTGAAAAGCATACCAGCGCACAACCGCATAATGCTGATAAAATGTGCCGATAAAATGAATTTAATTTGAAGATTCGTTTTTTTTTAACGATATTAATTTTTTGATTGTATACAACATTTATTCCATAACAATCGTTATTTAATTACTCTAATTATTCTAAAATTTACAGTCATGAAAAAAACATTTTTTATAGCAATGCTATTACTTTCGGTAACTTTTGCCGAGGCACAACTCAATTTTGGGATTAAAGCAGGCTACAATTCTTCACTATCATTTGATAATATCAGTTCTGTTCAAGGTGGAGACTACAATTTAAGCAACGTCAAATCCGAGCTTGCCAACGGCTTTCATGCAGGCGCTTTTGCAAGGATCTTTTTCGATAAACTTTACGTTGAACCTGAGCTACTCTATTCCATGCAAAAGAAGGAATATGAAATGACGGTTCAGGACGCAGAAAATCAGGATGTTAGCGTTAATGAACTTGTGAATTTCAACACGATTGACATTCCGATTTTAATTGGATACAAAGTTTTAGATTTGAGATTAGTCAATTTACGTGTATTTGCCGGACCAAAATTACGGTTAAATGCCGGTTCCGAAATTTCGTTTGATAATCTCACCGACGGAGATGGGATAGATAAAGAAAAACTTACGGGTGAGTTTAAAAACTCTCAAATTGGGTTGGAAGCCGGTGCAGGAATAGATGTACTTATGCTCACGCTCGATTTTAGGTTCAATCTGATCAATGATATTTACCAGGCTACCTGGGAGACCAGTCCTACAACAAATACAAACTTTGTCATTTCACTCGGTTGGAAGATATTTTAAACTCTCTTACTGATTCCACACCCTTTCGCCTGTTTTTCACTGTGAAAAGCAGGCGATTTTTATTCAATAGTTCTATATCATAAAAAAACTCGAAATAAGGTAAGGCATAGCGCCAATGATGATGCCTGTGGCAATTTTAAAATTGTCCTGTTTGTAGAAAATAAAAACTAAAAGCAAATTGGGTATAACCGATAGCAGCAAAATCTTTCCCATTAATACGCCCGGAAAAATTTGTTTGATAATCTCAAAAAAAGGGAGATCGTTGGGATAAAAGCGATTGAGATATAACCACATAAATCCTATCGGCAACAACAGTCCCGGTACAAATCCGTATAAAAAATGATTGAATTTATTGAAATTCATTTTTCGAGTATTAAAAGATCCGTCTAAAAAGAACAAAAACCATTCAATTACCCAAACTGCTTTAAGTCCTCCAGTGAACAGTAGGAGCTGCTATAATCCCCACTTCGCTACCGTTTCAATCATATCGTAAGCAGTCAGGTCGATTTTAGTCGGAACCACCGAAATATATCCGTTTGCCAAAGCCCATTCGTCGGTGTCAAGAGCTTCGGGTTCGTGATTTTCGAAATGCCCTGTCAACCAAAAATACGACCTACCCTGCGGATCGGTTCGTTTAGCAAATTCTTTGTCCCAATGTCCAACACACTGTCGCGAAACGCGTATTCCTTTAATTTCCCCGCAAGGACTGTTTACATTCAGACAAACGCCATAAGGCAATCCGTTGGCAAGCGCCGAACGTGTAATTTGCAGAACGTAAGATTTAAAATAGCTAAAATCGGCATTTAACGAATGATCGACGATAGAAAAACCGATAGACAAAATGCCGTTTTCGCATCCTTCGAGCACAGCGCCCATGGTTCCCGAATAAATCACATTAATGGCTGCATTTGAACCGTGATTGATACCCGAAACCAACAAATCCGGTTTGCGGTCGAGCACTTCGTTGAGCGCCAGTTTTACACAATCGGTAGGTGTGCCTGTACACGAATAACGTATCAATCCTTCACGTTCTTCTAATTTTTTAAACCGTATCGGATGCGTTACCGTAAGCGCATTCGATTGAGCCGAGCGAGGTCCGTCGGGCGCCATTACAATTACATCTCCAATTTGCATCATCAGTTGGGTAAGAACTTCTATGCCGTTAGCCGTGTCTCCATCATCGTTTGTAATTAATATCAACGGCTTTTTTATTTCATTAGTCATAATCTTCTAAATTCTAAAAAAAAATCAACTTTTAACAACCTTTCTTTCGGTAAAAAACAAAAATATAAATGTAACAATCAGAAAATAAACCAGATCGCGGGAATCGATTACACCACGGCTCATTGATTTGTAATGGGCATGAATCCCAAGGCTTTCAAGTGTTTGCACCGATTGTCCGGAAGTAAAAAAGCTACCCAGTAAATCGAAACCATAAAACATAAAAAACGAAAGGACTACTGCCACAACAAACGAAATGATCTGATTGTTTGAAAGCGATGACGAAAAAATACCAATAGCAACATAAACAGCAGCCAAAAACAAGAGTCCGGTAAACGAACCCCAGAATGCTCCGGCATCTACATTCCCTGCCGGTTCGGCCAGGTACAAAACCACAAAATAGTATAGGATGGTAGGAAGCAGCGCCAACATCGCCAATACCCATCCGGCTAAATATTTACCGAAAACTATAGCCCATTTACTTAAGGGTTTTGTGGTGAGCAGTTCCCAGGTTCCGGTTTGTTTCTCTTCGGCAAAAAGCCGCATGGTAACGGCAGGGCAAAGAAACAAAAATAACCATGGCGATATAATAAAAAGTCCGTCCACATTGGCATAGCCTGCATCCGGAATATTGAATTCTCCCGGTATAACCCAAAGAAACAAACCGGTTAAAAGCAAAAATATCCCAACAACTATGTACCCTGTGGCATTGCTGAAAAATGTACGAAGTTCTTTTTTGAAAATAGTAAACATACTATAAATTGTGGTTGATTATCTGCTGATAATGAAAGCATGTAGCTAAAAATAACCTGTTTATTATTTATGCCAGAGTTCTGTACATAAGCTCATCCAACATCAATGGATAGTCGTCAACATCAATTCCATTGTTGAGTAAATGTGGTTTATCTTCGTTCATCATATCCTGAAATACTTCCCAGTTATATTGAATCATTTCTACACATTTCAGGTAATTTTCAATAGCTTGCGTGAATTTGTTCTGACACCAGGCAATGTGTCCGGCATTCAAAATATCCTGAACATTGGGATCTTCACTACCTATCACTTTTTGTGAATAATATTCAGCCTGGGATAGATTGCCTGAAACAAAAGCACACCAGGTTATAGCTCTCCAAACCTTTAAATCCGCCTCATCATTCGCATCGAGCTTGTAATAAATATTCAAAGCTTCTTTGAATTTTCCAAGTTGAACCAAACTTTGCCCTATATGCAAAATGATTGACTGTTGATTGGGTTTTAAAAAATCAGCATGTTGATAATATTCCAGCGCTTTTTCATAATTACCTGACAAACGGTAACATAAGGCTATCTTGCGTATTGTCCAAAGGTCGTCGGGATGAATAATATCCGCCTTTAAATAAGCATCCAAAGCTTTTGAGAGCTGTGAAGTTTGCTGGTACGAATATCCAATTTTTTGATAAAGAGCAGCCGTTGGTTCTTCTTCGGATAATAGTTCTTCGAATAAATCCAATGCCTGACGGTAATGACTTTTAGCGAAATAATACTCAGCCACACTCGTTTTCAAATCGCTGTTCGCCGACAAAATATCGAATAAGAAAGAACGGTGCATAAACAACGCAGAAGCAAACATATCGGAGAAGTCGGCGCGTTGGGGATGCAATTTAAAAAAACGGAACAAATCCTGAACATATTGTTTCGAAATATTCTTAGCCTGCAAATCGGGAGTAAGAATGGCTTCGTCTTTGGCCATTTCTTCCAACTGCTCCGATTCCATTTTGAACGATTGTTTAAGCATGCTTCTTTGTGCCTCAGGCATTTGTAGAATGCTCAGACAGAACGAATATTTATCGGAATTACACATGGCGTTATTACCTACAAATGCTGATAATACAGATTTTTCTTCTGCTTCGAAAAGTTCGTTGACTACCGAAAAATGTGTGTCGAAAGGCACAAACCAATTGGAGAGTTCATTGAAAAAAGGGAAATTTTTCAGCATCGAAAAAGTACTCATGTAAACATCGGCGCCTTCGAGTTGCAATTCACTAAGTTCTTGCAATTTATCGGAGATTCCGCTCTTATCAAGAATTTCCTGCCATTCAGGATTTTCCTCTTCCCATTCATCCGATTTCAGCAAATTCTCTGCATCCATTTTGTCTTTAATCAATGGACTTATTTTCATTACTTCGGGCAAAATTTCTTCCCGCAGTTTTTTCGATATTTTATCGGTTTCGACCGTAGCTATAATTTGGATAATAATATTCCGGAAATTTTCGAGTATGTGGTTGTCGTCTGCCAATAAAACCAACCGATTGCGTATGGAAGGAAAATAGGGTAAAAAACGATTGTATTTTGCCAATACAAAACATAAGCCCACTAATGCGCGCTGCTTTACCTCCTGATTCTGAACTATGCAGCAATCGAGCAAAAGCATGAGTTTGCTTTCATCGAACATGCGCCAAAGATTCAATGTGAGAGCCGAAACGAGCAAAGTTTTTTCCAACAGCCCGGGATAATCAGTTTGTATAATTTTCGAAAACACGGATTTCTCGTCCGTTAGATAATTCGACGTTAACCAGAAAGTTTTGAAAAGCTCCGACAAAGAAGTTTCGTAATTGGAACGCAATCGCTTCAATTCAACTTCATGAATGTCCTCAAGATTTTGAATTAATGCTGTTTGGGTATGAAAATAGTTTAACGAAATCAGCAATTCGTTAGCCGTGGTATAATGTTTTGTATGAGGGAAATACCTTTGTTGGGTGTATTCGAAATTGGTAGAATTACGAAATAAAAGTTCTTGTCTCAATTCGGAAATCAAAACAAATAATCTGGAAATCAATTTATTGTAAACAATTTTACGTTCCGGATCCTGTACGCCGTCAACGTAATAATTAAGCAAATATCGGTAGTTTTGTTGCAATTCATTGCATCTATCGGTATAAACGCCAATTTGTAACTCGTCGACCAATTGTAAGGTTTTATCAAATGCATTCTTTAATTTCCCTGTTGCCAGAAAGTTTAACGCTGTTTTAAAAGTAGCATGTATTTGAGTTGAGTTCATAAAAATATCCTGAATTTTGACGGGTAAAGGTAAAAATAATTCTGAGGTTTAATCGCAATGTTTAAACTTTTAACGTAAATTCGTAAAGTTACGGCTAAATGTTAAGCATCAGATAGGTAAATTCATAAAGCCAGGATGACTCTGATAGCATGAAGCGCTTTTTTTAACCCATTTTACTGATTTTGCGGAGGCTGTTTTCATCGATAATTTTCAACTTCCGGCCGTCCATGGCAATAATGTGCTCATTTACAAAATTTGATAAAGTGCGGATAGCGTTGGATGTTGTCATATTCGACAAATTGGCCAGATCCTCACGGGAAAGATATATGTTAATTGTTGCCCCATCTTCTTCGAATCCGTAATTTTTACGAAGTAATAATAAAGCTTCGGCCAACCGTCCACGGATATGTTTTTGAGTCAGATTAACCGTCCGTGCATCGGAATCGCCTAAATCCGAGGCTATTTCTTCGAGAAAACGGTAACAAAAAGCGATATTATTTTTGAGAATAGAAATAAAAACGTCCGCCTTGAGCATATAAACCGTGGCTGCCTCGAATGCGGCTACATTCGTATTGTAAGTTTCGTTGGCAATAATTGCACGGTAGCCGAAATGTTCGCCGGGTTTCAGCATACGGATAATCTGTGTGCGACTCCCAACGCCGTCTTTGTAAACTTTGACTTTCCCTGCGGCTAAAATCATCATGTGAGTCGGCGTATCTCCCTCACAGTGAATTATTTCGTTTTTCTTATAAAAATGTACAGTGTAATTGTTTTTTACAAATTGTCTTTCATCGGGAGTTAAAATATCCCAAAAGGTCAATATTTCTTCAATTGATTTTAATTCTGACGTTTGTTTTTTAGCCATGATACTCTTTGATAGATGAAATATGTTTGACAACATTGTTATAAAGCACAAATTTAATAACTTTTCGGCATATAACACGCAAAACAATAAAAAAACGAATAATAATTCTACTTGATAGATTCTATTTTTCAGACATGATTAACATGNNCCCGAAAGAATGATCTATTATAAAAATCTACGGAATTTATGTTGTTTTAAATGCCTGTTCAATAAAATGAAACCTGTTAATCCTGTTAATCTTGTCAGGTGGTTTACTATTATTTTAATCTGTCAAAGTCGAAATAAGGTATAATATAATAAATTTTAAGATTTAATATCATTGTTGTTCTTTCCTGGAAAATTTTCAATGGATTTTATAGATATTAATACCTAACATGTATCTTTGCAAAAAAATATACGAACATAAACAAAAATAAAATATGGCTTTAATTAAAGAAGTGCGCGGATTTATGCCCCAAATTGGAGAAGATTGTTATCTGGCTGAAAATGCAACAGTTGTGGGAGACGTTGTAATGGGAAAAGGTTGCAGCGTTTGGTTTAATGCGGTGTTACGTGGCGATGTTAATTCCATTCGCATCGGAAATCATGTAAATATTCAGGATGGTTCGGTGCTTCACACGTTATACGAAAAATCGACAGTCGAGATTGGCGATTACGTTTCGATAGGGCACAATGTAACTGTTCACGGGGCAAAAATCAATAATTATGCACTGATTGGAATGGGCGCTGTTTTACTCGATTATGCCGAAGTGGGCGAAGGAGCGATTGTAGCTGCCGGCGCTTTGGTGCTAAGTAACACGAAAATACCGCCCTATACGCTTTGGGCAGGTGTGCCGGCAAAATTTGTAAAAGAAGTGGAGCCGGAAAAAACCAATGAAATGAACCGGAAAATTGCGCATAATTATGCCATGTATTCGGGTTGGTATAAAGAGGAAAAATAAATCTCCGTCGCCATTGTTCTTGCTTCTTTTATTATTATTGGGGATACAAAAAGTATGATGGCATAATATTCAAGCAATCATTTCGTTAGTGCATTTTTAGCTATTATGAAGATAGAGATTACACTAAAATGTCCTGATTGTTCGGGGATAAATATAATAAAAAATGGGAAAAAGTTACCAGTTACAGAACTATATTTGTAAAGATGGTAGACGTCAGTTTATAGCCGACTATGCTTTAAAGTATAATGGTTGTCATTACGGAGTTGTATCATAAGATAGAATTATATAAAATATATACAGTATTGTCCTCATTGACAAAGTCAGATAAAAAATCAGTCCCAAACAAAAACACTAAGTATTGCAGCCTTATCCTCTATTGCTACAATTTAATTTCGTCAAAACTGAAAGTTTCCGTCACTTTATGTTTGTTATATTGTTTTTCCACTGTGCAGCATTCAGTATAAGCGTCATGCTCGAAGAAAAGGATTTGGTTTTTTACGGCAGCCTCGTCAAGCAAAGTCTTTTTTTCTTCCATGGCAGTGAGTGGGAAAACATCGTAGGACGAAATCCACGACAGCGGAACGTTAGCAACCAAAGGAATGACATCGCCAACGTAAACAAGCGTTCTTTCTCCAAAATGTATATAACCCACCAATTGACCTACCGTATGACCATTGTAAATAGCAACTTGCACTTCGGGGCATATACTTTGATTTTCAGTAACTAATCTGAGTTTACCGGCTTCGAAAACAGGCATCATATTTTCCCGAAAATAAGAATCGCCTTCACGCACATTCGGATTCAGGAAATTCTCCCATTGCGTTGCGCTTACCCAATGTATTGCATTCGGAAATACCAATTCTACCTGTGAGCGATCGGCATTATATTTTGTGGCGCCCCCGCAATGGTCAAAATGTAAATGAGTGAAAATAACATCGGTTATATCGGAACATGTATATCCTGATTTTTTCAATTCGTTTTCGAAGTTGACAACCCCTTTAAATCCGTAATATTCCAGGTATTTCAGTTGCTTGTCTCCCGTTCCGGTATCAATCAGAATGCGTTTATTGCCGGTATCAATCAACAGACAACGCATGTGAAGCGTACAATAATTCTCCGCATCGCAGGGATACCGTTTTTGCCATACTTTTTTGGGAACAACTCCAAAAGCAGCTCCTCCATCTACGTGAAACGTTCCGGCTTCTATTTTGTATAGTTTCATTTTTTTAAAATTAACTGGGTTATTGAGTAAAAATTTAATAAAAAATTTAATAAAAATACTTTATGAATCTGCCAACCTAATTAACAGATTAACCGATTAAGCCATCAACTCAAAGTTCAAACTCCTCAAACCCTGATGCTTTTATCGAACTTTTTATTACTTTTGTGTTTCATTTTAAATTTCAGGACAAAAATACGTAAAATCCTTCATCTTGCCAACCATGCAACGAGTACATTTTATTGCCATTGGAGGTGCAGCCATGCACAATTTAGCCATTGCCATCAGTAAAAAAAATAATTTTCTGGTAACCGGTTCGGATGACGAAATATTTGAACCATCGTACAGCAGATTGAAAGAGAACGGTTTACTCCCTGATGAAATGGGCTGGTTTCCCGACAGGATACATAAAGGTTTATCAGCCGTTATACTCGGGATGCATGCTACCGAAGATAACCCCGAATTGTTGCGCGCCAAAGAACTGGGATTGAAAATTTTTTCCTTTCCTGAATATTTGTACCAACAGACACGCAGTAAAACACGCATCGTTGTTGGCGGGAGTCACGGCAAAACGACCACGACAGCCATGATTCTTTTCGTGTTAAAGCAACTGAAAATTGATGCCGATTACATGGTAGGGGCACAAATCGAAGGTTTCGACAACATGGTTAAACTTTCGTACGAAGCACGAATTGCTGTTTTTGAAGGAGATGAATACCTGACATCGCCCATCGACCACCGTCCCAAATTTCATTTATATAAGCCTCATATTGCAGTACTTACAGGTATTGCGTGGGATCACATCAATGTTTTCCCGACTTTTTCCGTGTATCTGGAACAATTCAAAAAATTCACCGAACTGATGGAAGTTCAGGGTCGGCTGATTTATTTTGACGGAGATGAAAACCTGAACGAAATTGTTGCGCATCTTCGTCGCGACATTGTCCCGTTTGGATACAATACTCCGGCGCACGAAGTTCGGGATGGCGTTACTTACCTGAAAACAAAAAAAGGAGAAGTGGCGTTGAAAGTTTTTGGTGAACACAATCTGCAAAATATGGAAGCTGCCCGTTTGGCTTGCCGTCAAATCGGCGTAACCGATGATCAGTTCTATTCTGTTATCTGTAATTTTCCGGGAGCTTCAAACCGTTTACAAAAAATTGTGGAAACTCAAAACTCGGTAGCCTTCAAGGATTTTGCTCATTCGCCTTCAAAACTGAAAGCCACCGTACATGCGGTCAAAAACCAATATCCTGAACGTAAATTAATTGCTTGTATGGAATTGCATACATTCAGCAGCCTGACCGATGATTTTTTGCCTCAATATGCTGGCTGCATGGAGCAGGCCGATGTGGCTTTTGTATACTACAATCCCGAGGTGATTCATCATAAACGATTAAAAGAGATTAATCCTGAGCAAGTTAAACAGGCTTTCAATAAAAAAAACCTGGAAGTTTTTACCGATTCCCAAGCCTTACAAACCAAACTACGTAGTTTAAATTACGATAATTCTGCGTTACTTTTAATGACTTCAGGAAACTTCTCCGGCGTAAATTTGATTGATTTTGCCAAGGAACTGTTGAAGGAGTAAGAGATAAGGAATAAGAAATAAGGAATGAGAAATGAGGAATGAGTGTACAGTAATAACAAAATAAGATGGCTGACAAACAACAATTATTAGATAGCCGATATATGCGCATGGCACGCATCTGGGCGGAGAATTCATATTGCGAACGCCGGAAAGTGGGCGCATTGCTGGTCAAAAACAAAATGATTATTTCGGATGGGTACAATGGAACGCCATCGGGATTTGAAAATAAATGTGAAGACGAAATCAATGTATCGAAGCCATACGTTTTACACGCCGAAGCCAATGCAATCAGTAAAATTGCCCGTTCGCACAATAGTAGCGATGGGGCAACATTGTATGTTACCGCTTCCCCTTGCATCGAATGTGCAAAACTCATTATTCAGGCGGGAATCAAACGCGTGGTTTACGGTGAGAAATACCGCATCATGGATGGCGTTGAATTGATCGAACGAGCAGGAATTGAGGTGGTTTTTCTTGAGAATGAACTTCACTGAAACTGACTCCTGCTGGCGCAGGCAAGTTCGTTGAAATAAAACAGCATAAACTTTGAACTTTACCAACTTAATAAATTTTACAAACTTAATTATATGAAACGAGTCTACGCCTAAGGCGAGACGAGTTCCATGTAACCTTTAAAAAACAATTATTTTTCACATGAATAAAAAGAATTTACTGCCGGTATTGATTGTTTTCCTTTCCGTCATGGCGGGTCTGATACTGGGGAATTTATTAGCGAACAGAGCCAATTTGCGTTCAAAATCAACTTTCGGTAGTTTTTTCGGGAGAAGTGGAGGAAATAATAAAATTGATGAATTGTTGTCGATGATAGATGCTCAATATGTCGATTCTGTAAGTGTGGATGAGTTGACCGAAGAAATGATGATCGATCTTATTGCCAAACTCGATCCGCACTCAGTATATATTCCCGCTGCCGATCTGGAAAATGTAAACAGCGAACTCGAAGGTAGTTTCAGTGGCATTGGAGTGCAATTCAACATTCAGAACGATACTGTTATGATTGTTTCGATTATCAGCGGAGGACCTTCCGAAAAAGTAGGATTACTTGCCGGCGACAGAATAGTTCAGGTAAACGACACGGTATTCGTGGGTAAAAAAGTAACCAACGAAAAGGTAATGAAAAAACTCCGTGGACCGGCCAATACCCAAGTGAAACTTGGCGTCAAGCGTCAGGGGACAAAAGAAATTCTGAAATACACTGTTACTCGCGGACAGATTCCGGTGAATTCTGTCGATGTAGCGTATATGATTGAACCGGGTGTTGGTTTTATCAAAGTAAGTAAGTTTGCATCAACTACTTATACCGAATTTCTGAATGCTATTGCCGATTTACGCGCCAAAGGAGCTAAAAGATATATAATTGATTTGCGCGAAAACAGCGGAGGATTTATGGATCAAGCAATTAATATGGTCAATGAATTTTTGCCTGCCAATCAAATGATTGTGTATTCCGAAGGGAAAGCTTACCCGCGTTTCGAGGCTAAATCGGATGGAAAGGGCAGCTGCATCGGATCGCCGGTTGTAGTAATGATCGACGAGTTTTCGGCCTCGGCCAGCGAAATTTTTGCCGGAGCTATTCAGGATAACGATCGCGGAATCATTGTTGGCCGTCGCTCGTTCGGGAAAGGATTGGTTCAGCAACAGTTCAATTTATCGGATGGTTCTGCCATTCGCTTAACGGTTGCACGCTATTTCACCCCTTCGGGACGCAGCATACAGAAACCTTATGTAAAAGGCAACACAGAAGATTACGAAAAAGACATACTGAACCGTTATCTGCATGGTGAATTTGACAGCAAAGACAGTATTCAGGTTGCTGATTCGTTGAAATTTAAAACCTTAAAAGGACGCACAGTATATGGCGGAGGCGGTATAATGCCGGATATTTTCGTGCCACGCGACACGTCGGAATATACGCCATACTTGAACCGAATTGTAAATTACGGTTATTTATACCAGTTTGCTTTCCAATATACCGATAAAAACCGCCAGAAATTGAATGCCATTAAAGGTTGGCAAAATATGGATAAATATCTCGACAGCCAAAATATTTTAAATCAGTTTACTACTTTTGCAGCTTCTAAAGGGGTTAAGCCTGATTCCAAACAAATTGCTATTTCGAAGAAATTTATACTCACTCAATTAAAAGCTTATATTACCAGAAACATACAGGGCGATGAAGGTTTTTATCCGCTATTTTACAAAGATGACAAAACAGTAAAAACAGCGCTCGAAGCCGTAAAGAAACAAAAATAAGATTTTACAGAATGAGGTTAATAGCCTCATTCTGCTTTAAATAAGCGTTTAAAATACATAATTTTATCCTTACCCGAAAAACGCATTTTTTGTATTTACTATTTACAAAATTAATCTGATGAATTATCAAACCCATATACTTTCTAACGGACTTCAACTTATTCATAAACCGGACAAAAATGCGGTAACTTATTGTGGCATTGTTGTCAATACCGGCTCGCGCGACGAAAACGAAAACGAACACGGAATGGCTCATTTTATCGAGCACATGTTGTTTAAAGGCACAGCCAAACGCCGTTCGGCACATATTATAAACCGGCTTGAGAATGTCGGCGGCGAGTTGAACGCTTTTACTTCAAAAGAAGAAACGGTGATTTATGCCACGACGCTGAATGAATATTTTGACCGGGCTATGGAACTGGTTGCCGATATCGTATTCCGCTCTAATTTTCCACAGAAAGAAATTGATAAAGAAGTGGTTATTATACTCGACGAAATACAGTCGTATAACGACAGTCCCTCTGAATTGATTTATGATGATTTCGAAGAAATGATTTTCGAACATCATTCAATCGGCCATAATATTTTAGGCGATCCCGGTCTCTTGCAACAATACAAAACTGCAAATGCCATTGACTTTGTAAAAAAACAATATCGTCCGGACGAAATGATATTTTTTTCAATGGGTGATCTGAATTTTAAACAAGTAATAAAGCGGGCTGAGAAATATTTTTGCTCAGATATTGATTTTGAAGCCAAAGCGGAACGCATTGCACCACAATCATATACTCCATCGCGGAGGGAAATTGAAAAAAATACGCACCAGGTTCATTGTATGATTGGTAATCGTGCTTACGATTTATATCATCCTGACCGAATGGGAATGTATTTGCTGAATAATATTCTGGGTGGTCCGGGAATGAATAGTTTGCTGAATTTATCGTTGCGCGAAAAACATGGTTTGGTTTATAACGTAGAATCAAGTTATCAGCCGTTTACCGATACCGGTATGTGGAGCGTATATTTTGGATGCGATCCCGAAAATGCCGACCGCTGCGAACAATTGGTTTATGCCGAATTTCAAAAACTAATGGATCAAAAGCTTTCGGATAACGCTTTGAAAAAGTATAAGTTACAGTTGATGGGACAAATGGCGATTGCCACCGAACACAAAGAAAATCTGGCATTAAGCCTTGGTAAGAGTTATCTCAGATATGGTAAAATTGATAATCTGGATGTTGTAAAGCAACATATCGAAGCTGTAACGGCCGAAAGATTACAGGAAATTGCCAATGAAATATTTGATAAAAAACAACTTACAATATTAAAGTACACATAGCGCCTTAACCCTCAAAAAGAGGGAATAAAGAACAAATAAATTAAATATCTTGCAAACACTACATAATAGGGCTAACTCTTTTTGAGGAATTGAGAGGACATTATGACACTCGACGAATATATATTATCCCATTCCGACGCAGAACCTGCTTACCTGGCTAAAATAAACCGTGCAACTCACGTCAGGTTAATAAACCCGCGTATGTGTTCCGGTCATTTGCAGGGACGGTTTTTGGCTATGTTTTGCCGTATGATTCAACCCAAATGTATACTTGAATTAGGTACGTTTACGGGCTATTCGGCGCTTTGTATGGCCGAAGCTTTGCCTGTTGGCGGAGTTTTGCATACGGTGGAATGTGATGATGAATTGGAAGATTTTATTCTGGACAATTTTGCCGGTTCCGGACACGGAAGCAAAATCCGATTGCATATTGGCGATGCATTGGCAGTGATCAAAGAATTAGATGAAACTTTTGATCTGGTCTTTATCGATGCTGATAAACGCGAATACCTTGCTTACTATGAAGCCGTTTTACCCAAACTGAGAGCCGGCGGTTTTATTTTGGCCGATAATACGCTCTGGGATGGAAAAGTATTACAAAAAGTGGCTGCTAATGACAAGCAAACCATTGAAATTATGCGTTTCAATGATTTTGTGGCAAAAGATTCACGCGTTGAAAAGGTGATGCTGCCCTTACGCGATGGCTTGACAATAATCAGAAAAATCTGAATACGGTATAAACTTAATAAACTCAATATGTATATCTACGAACTGGAATTTAAAGTACGCGATTACGAATGTGACTTACAGGGAATTGTAAACAATTCGGTATATCAAAACTACCTGGAACATACGCGTCACGAATTTTTACTCGAAAATAATCTGAGTTTCGATAAGTTGCACCAACAGGGAATCGATGCTGTGGTTGCCCGTATCGAAATGGCTTTCAAATGCTCATTGCGTTCGGGAGATGTTTTTGTGTCTAAACTTTATGTGAAAAAGGAAGGCGTGAAATACGTATTTAATCAGGTGATTTATCGCAAGTCCGACGATAAATTATGTGTCAGGGCGAAAGTAGATACGGTGGTGGTAATTAATGGTAAATTAATTGCATCCTTACCCGAGTTTGATGAATTGGTCGAAAAAAGCCATCGGCGGTGAATTCATATTCAAAAAAAACCTGAATTGAATTGTAAACTATTTCCCGTTTTGCTTGTTAAAAAGCAGTAAGTCGATGATGATACAGAATCATCGTATAAGACCAAAATAGCAATAATTTGAAATATATTTCTATGAATGAATTTTTAGAAACCGAAGAAAAAATAGTCCGAATGCTGAAAACCGTATTCGACCCCGAAATACCTGTCAATATTTACGACCTTGGATTGATCTACAAAATTGATCTGGATCAGGATGGATATCTTCTGATTGATATGACCTTGACAGCTCCCAATTGTCCTGCCGTCGATTTTATTATTGAAGATGTCCGTATGAAAGCCGGGAGTGTGGAAGGAGTAAAAGATGTCCAGGTTAATATCGTTTACGAACCGGCTTGGGACAAAAGCATGATGAGCGAAGAAGCGCAGCTCGAGCTGGGATTTCTTTAGCCCCCTACTCCCCCGAGGGGGAATAATATGATTTAATTTTAAAAGTTCAACTAACTTTTTTTAATTCCCCTTTGGAACTTAGGGACTTCAACATGATATATTTTATTTCCGATGCACATCTCGGTTCCCGTTTGGTAAAAGACCCGAAAGAACATGAGAAGAAACTTGTAGATTGGCTTGACAAGGTAAAAAAGGATGCTACTGTCATTTATCTTTTGGGCGATATGTTCGACTTTTGGTTTGAGTATCGTACCGTGGTGCCTAAAGGTTTCGTGCGTTTTTTGGGAAAACTGGCCGAGTTGGTCGATGCGGGAATTGAAATCCATTTTTTTACAGGGAATCATGATATCTGGACATTCGGATACCTTGAAAATGAAATCGGGTTGATCGTACATCGCCAGGCTGTAACGGTTGAAATTGGAACGAAAAAGTTCTTTTTGGCTCACGGCGATGGTTTGTATGCCGAAAATAAAGGTTTTAAAATAATACGAAGGATTTTTCACAATCCTACTGCACAACAGCTCTTTCGTTTTTTGCCCCCACAGTTAGGACAGGAATTCGGCTACAACTGGTCGAAACGGAATCGGGAAAAGATTCTGCCTATCGAAAATAAATACCTGGGCGAGCAAAACGAAAACCTGGTAGTATATGCAAAAAAATATGTCGAAAACCACAAAGATATTGATTTCCTGATTTTTGGACATCGACACATCGCTTTGGACTTGCAGATAAAAGACCAAAAACGAGTGATTATACTCGGCGATTTTGTTTCAATATTCTCTTACGGAGTTTTTGATGGCGAGAATTTCCGGCTGGAATATGTTGAGTAGGGTAAAGATCCAAATTTTGCCCCGCGTCCTATTTTTCATCCTGTAAGAATTGTCAGAGCGGCAAACGGGACTCGAACCCGCGACCCTCANNGCTCTACCAACTGAGCTACTGCCGCAAATCATTTTGTTTTTTTCGAAGTGCAAATGTAAAGTATATTTCTTAAAAAAACAAATCGGAAACTAATTTTACTTTGGCAGATTATGTTTTTTTGGACAGGATTTACAGGAT
>DIFH01000086.1 GCA_002427615.1 Paludibacter sp. UBA5753 | reverse complement strand
CGCAAATTTTCGCAAATAAAGGCTGATATTTCCTGGATTTTTATTACACTTTAAATGACCGATATTTGAATATTGTGCCAAAAAATATACGAATTCGAAAAATAAGGTACTATATGGACGAAATCAGATTATATCTCGCGCCCCAGCGCTGTATATGTTGTGATTTAAATTTTGTCAATTTTGTCATTTTCTTTTTGTGAAAACCATTTCTACATTTACATCCTGTTTGTCATTTTGCTTATCTGGATTTGTTAAATTGCTCGTATTTTAAGAGTAAGAAAACGTAACTACTCAACACCCCAATAATTTGTAAATTCACAACGCATATAATTGATGCACCGAGTATTGTATATACATTTGGAAATAGTTGATTTGTCGATAATATTCAGTAAAAAAGAGAATTTGTATGTTTTTGCTTTTTGCATGACTTTTTGTTCAATTGTTTGTTGTTGTCAATCTGATAGTTACAACATAATTGGGGTCATGAGTAGTATTTTGATTGCATTTGTGTATGCTTTTTAAATAGAATTCGTAGCTTGTTACAAACTCGTGATCAATTTTGCGAATATCAATATCTGATACTTTGTATTTCCAGTTCAGGAAAGCTATTGTGTGTTTGAGTGATGTTTCGTACCGGGTATATGTTGCGGTTGCAAATTCACGACCAACCAGGGCTTTTATTTCCTCGTTATGCTGTTGAAAAATTCCAACAAGCATGTGGCTTCGCTTTTCAATTCCCAAAATTTTGTTTCGCATGTTTTCTACATTTACCGGTTCATTTTCCCGGATTAGTTGCTGCTGGTAATCATAAACTTTAGATTTTAGAGTATCCAAATAAGAATTGATAGCTCATGCCTCTGCACTAGTCCCTTTCATACAGCTACCTTCTATGTGCCATTTTTCAGGAACTGTAAAACGTTTGGTGCTCAATTCGATTCTTTCACCATCAACAGTAACTCTGATGTAAATAGGGACTAAACCCTCGGTGTTTGTTTTTGCTCTCTTTGCATAGAAGAGAATGGAAAGTTTTGTGTTCATTGTGGTAACCTTTTAGAGTGGTCAAAATTACTTTTTTTTGATTTATACACAAGATGTTCAATGATTGAACTACTTGATTATAAATGCTTTTCGAACAAATTCGGGTACCCGAGACTTTCTTTTCTTTGGGTACCCGAACGGGTTACCTAAGGATTGATTTTAATTGAATATTTTGCTGTTCTATAAAAACATAAAAGCCTGTAAATCATTGATTTTACAGGCTTTTGTTAGTTTTTGATATTCATTTAGTGGAGCTGGAGGGAGTCGAACCCTCGTCCAAACAAGGAAATAATAAGCTTTCTACATGTTTATCTTCGCTTAGGTTTTCGAACGTAGGCAAGACCGAAGCCACCAACCTGCGCCTTATCCTTTTTATTTCATCGCGCCTCCAAGGCTAAGCGCAACTATCCCCGATTTAGCTGCATCTCCATATCAAATCGCCTCGAGGAGAGGGCATTTGGGAAATGTCTCGTTCCAGCACCTTGTGCCGGAATTAAGCCTAATCTACTCTATTCGATTAAGCAGCAAGAGCGTAGTTATTTTCGCCAGTTATAGTTTTAAGAACCGAGATTTACGAGCCGTTTTCTCAATGCTCGACATGCTTACTTACCCTTTCTACCTGCTGTCAAAACCAAACAGCCCCATTTTTTAATTCGTAGTTCATAATTAAACCATTATGAACCATGAATTTTGCTTTATTTTGCGTAGCTTACCGCTCTCGTCTCTCTGATAACGGTAATCTTTACCTGACCAGGATAGGTCATTTCATCCTGTATCTTTTTCGCTATATCGAACGATAATAATTCTGTTTCTTTATCATCAATCTTATCAGCTCCAACAATAACGCGTAATTCACGTCCTGCCTGAATGGCATACGTCTTCAGTACACCCGGATAAGATAACGCCAGCGCTTCCAAATCGTTCAATCTTTTAATATAAGCTTCTACAATTTCGCGGCGCGCTCCGGGACGTGCTCCCGAAATAGCATCACACACCTGAACAATAGGTGCAATCAGGGTTTCCATTTCCACTTCGTCATGGTGAGCGCCAATGGCATTGCAAATGTCGGGTTTTTCTTTGTATTTCTCTGCAAGACGCATGCCAAGAATTGCGTGCGGCAATTCTGGTTCATCGTCCGGCACTTTCCCTATATCGTGTAATAATCCGGCACGTTTTGCTTTTTTAGGATTCAATCCAAGTTCCGAAGCCATGGTGGCACACAGGTTGGCTACTTCGCGCGAGTGCTGCAATAGATTCTGTCCGTAGGACGAACGGTATTTCATTTTACCAACCATGCGGATTAATTCGGGATGCAAGCCGTGAACTCCTAAGTCGATGGTGGTGCGTTTACCGATTTCGATAATTTCTTCTTCCACTTGTTTGCGAACTTTGTTCACTACTTCTTCGATACGAGCGGGGTGAATACGTCCGTCGGTTACCAACTGGTGGAGCGACAGGCGAGCAATTTCGCGGCGAACTGGGTCAAAAGCCGAAAGCACAATGGCTTCGGGAGTATCGTCCACAATGATTTCGACCCCGGTAGCAGCTTCGAGGGCACGAATGTTTCGTCCTTCGCGACCGATTATACGTCCTTTTATTTCGTCAGATTCAATATGGAAAACAGTAACCGAGTTTTCAATGGCAGTTTCGGTCGCTACGCGTTGAATACTTTGTACGACTATTTTCTTAGCTTCTTTATTGGCCGTCATTTTAGCTTCTTCCATGATGTCGTTAATATACGACATCGCTTCGGTTTTGGCTTCTTCTTTCAATGCTTCAATGAGTCGCTCTTTAGCTTGTTCGGCCGATAGTCCCGAAATGGTTTCGAGTTGTTCGTGTGCCTGACGGCTTAAATGTTCGAGTTCTTTTTTCTTCGATTCAATGATACTGAGTTGTTGTTCGTGACTTTCGCGAAGCGCTTCTACTTCGTTTATTTTGCGTTGCATTTCGCCTTGTTTTTGGTTCAATTGCATTTCACGTTGTTGAAGCTTTACTTCTTTTTCCTGAATTTTGGCATTGCGCTGCTGTACTTGTTGTTCATGTTCAGCTTTGAGGGCAATGAATTTTTCCTTTGCTTCAATCAGTTTGTTTTTCTTGAGCAGTTCAGCTTCCGCTTCTGCCTCCTGTCGGGCTTTTTTGTTGAAAACGCGGAAAAGGAACACTGTCCCTCCGGCTCCCGCAATAAAAGCTATTAATCCGATTATTATAGGTGTCATATTATTTAATGAATAGTTTAAAGTGAGTTTATTTATGATTGTTGTTTTGATTAATTTCAAAAAAAAACGCATTACGAAGATAAAAAACAAATTTAAGATCAATATTGTTGACTTAAATGTTTTATTACCAACGAAATGCGGGACAATGTAATACTTAAACGAATTTTATTTTTTTACAAGCAAATGTTTTAATTCTTCGTCGAGGCTTTTAATTTTCTCTGCCAGCGGAGCTAAATCCTGATCAACTTCTTGTTTTGATAAGGCAACGGCCAATCTGAAAGCAACCAATATGAGTATTTCTTCAGTGGCACGTTGACTGTACAGTTTTTGGTATTCGTCCAGAAATCTGACAACAAGTTTTTCTGCCTTTCGGTATATTTCCTCATCCTTTCGGGCAACGGTCAGAGGAATTCTGAATCCGCCAATCTGGATATGGATTTTAAAAATTTCTTCGTCTTTATTCATACGCTTTATTCAGTTAAAAGCGCTAAACATTTGTCAATCTCCCGCACCATTTTATTGATACGTTGCTTCGATTCATTCCGGTCTTCGTCCGTAACTCCTAAATTTCGGGCAATACGCAAATGATCGTAATTTTTCCGAAGTTCCAAGACTTCCTGATGAGCGTGCATTAAATCGGTATGTTTCCGATCTAATTCTGCTTTCAACTCTGCGTTTTGTTCTTGCAATGACTTGTACTCCGAAATCAATTTTTGCAGTTTTGATTCAAACGCGTTTATCAGTTCTTCGTATCTATTGGTCATTTTATCGGTAAATTCAACACAAAAATAGTCTTTTGCTTTGAATTAATAAAATTTATTACAATTTTTTCAATAAAAAGTTTAAAACTCAATTTTATTCTTCATCCCCAGTTCTTCGTAGCGTGTGGATTAGTGGCGGTTCAGTGTAGTCTGGAGTCCATAGGCGTAAACCTAAAATATTCTCGAAAAGTATTTCCCGAAAAAAATATCAATTCTGGCGTTTGAGCTAAAATGCAGGACTTTATAAACAGATTCTAATTATTTCTACTGTGACAGATTCTATTTTTCAGACATGATTAACCTGTGAATTTATACCCCGAAAGGATGGTCTATTATAAAATTTTTCGGAATTTATGTTGTTTTAAATACCTGTTCAATAAAATGAAACCTGTTCATCCTGTTCATCTTGTCAGGTGGTTTGTTATTATTTTAATCTATCAAAGTCGAATTAGAGTATGTGTTTTGATATATAACATATTGCAGTAGCTTTTTTGTTCCTAATTCTGATTTATTCCCTGTCTCTTTTGTTTCGTTTTTCTGAATTTAACAATGAAATGTTTCGTCTATCTGGAATTTACAGAGAAAACATAACAATTTAATCTGAGACAAAAGTTTTCATTTTCAATTTGATTTTTTTTGATGATGCGAAAATTTATAATGTTTTATGCTGAATTGCCGTTGTTAAAGGTTTTCAGTGAAAAAATATTTTACTGAAAACTTATATTTTCTTAAAGAGCTATTGTGGAAATGAAAATTTGCCGTATCTTTGCACCGCATTAGAAAATAATGCCCCAATAAGAAATGGTGTGGTAGTTCAGCTGGTT
>DIFH01000125.1:73655-81615 GCA_002427615.1 Paludibacter sp. UBA5753 | reverse complement strand
TTCATTGTATAAATCTATTTAAAATCAAGTTTAATTATTTATAATACTCGTTTTGCAATAAATTAGGATTTTTTTGTAATGAAGTGGTTGAAATAGGCCAAACCAAATTCTTCTCATCACTTATTCCGTTTAAGGGTTTCATTGTGGAAATAGCTTTCCCTGTACGCACCAAGTCAAACCATCGGTGTCCTTCAAAACATAATTCAATGGATCTTTCGTGTAGAATCGCCGATTCTAAATCGCCATAAGCAGCAATTGCCTCTGCTTCAGTATTATATGGAGTTAATCCTGCACGAGTTCTTATTTTGTTTAGTAAAATTAAAGCATCTGCTATATTTTGCGTTCCACCTTTTTTAGTTAATGCCTCAGCACGAAGTAACATAATATCGGCTAATCTAATAAGAACAATATCTTGTTTTGAGGCTGTAGCAACTTCATCGCTTATTCCTTTTCCTAAGTATTTCCAAATAGCTTTAGGGTCGGCAAGCGTTACATCATACACATAATCAATTCTTTTATCGCCAGTTTCGAATGATGTTTTAAATTTTTCTGAAGGGGTGTAAATTGCATAGGAACCAATTGCGTACAATACTCTCAATGAATTGGTTTCTTTGTCGCTATAAGCAACCTCAAAAATACTTTCTTTGGAATACCCTGTTGTGAATATCTTCCCCCAATCATCCATTGTTGTAACCAATGAGTATAACGTGTTATCGAGCACTAATTTAGAAGTTGTTAAAGCATCGTCATATTTATGCCTCCACATATATACGTGTGTTAAAAGAGCATTAGCAGATCCCTTTGTAAACATTATTCTGTCTCTATTATCTCCAAATTTATCTTTGCAGTTTTGAGCCGCAAATTCTAAGTCATCTTCAATAAGATTCAAAACGCTTTCTTTATCTGTTTTTGAAACAAAAATATTTTGATCTATGGATAAATATGGCTCTGTAATTACTGGAATATCTCCCCAAACTCTTACAAGATAAAAGTATGCTAATGCTCTTAAAGCTTTAGCTTCAGCAATTAGTTGGTTACCTGTAGCATCTCCTTCTTTATATACATTGGGTATGTATTTGATTGCATAATTTGCGCGATTTATTATATTATAGAGGTCTCCCCAATATGCTGATCCTAAAGATGCATCTAAATTATTCTGCATAAGAGCTAAACCTTCTCCCGATTGCGCTGTTTTTACATTATCGGCCCGTCCCTCACCCCAGTAAGCAAAGTTTAGTCTGAATGCTGTTTGAGCAGCATCGTATATTCCATATACACCAGTTTGCGCATCACTTGTTGTTTTATAAAAACCATCTGCTGAGAAACTACTTATCGGTGATTTATCCAATAAGTCGCTACAAGATACAACCAAAGATGATATTATGAGTATTATTATAAGTTTTATAGTTTTCATATCGTTAATCTTTTAGAATTTTAAATTTAACCCAAAAGTGAATGTCCGACTTTGTGGATACGAACCATCATCAACTCCTATTTGTAAACCACTGTAAGAACTCACTTCCGGATCATAAGCTGTATAATGTGTCCAAGTTATTAAGTTTTCGCCGGTAACATAAAATTGTAATCCATTGAGAAAAATCATCTTTGCCATTTTTTGAGGAAGATCATAAGCCAGTGTAACATTTTTTAATCTTATGAACGAACCATCTTCGATCCATCTGTCAGATACTCTCAAATATTCATTTCCCAAAGGATCATTTCTTATCGGTCGTGGATAGTTTGTAACGTCACCTTGTTTTCTCCATCTATGCAATGCATCCGTTGAAACGTTATTGTATGCAAATACCCAATTGTGCATCATATTTAAATTACTGTAAATGTCATTCCCATAAGTAAATTGGAAAAAAACATTCAACGAGAAGTTTTTATACGATAAATCATTATTAAGACCCCCTGTGAATTTGGGCTGAGCATCGCCAATTATTTGTTTATCCTTGTTGTCAATAACTTTATCACCGTTAAAGTCATCCCAAATAGGGTCTCCCCCTCTGAATAATTTTCCGTTTGATGAGCCGTATCTCACTTGATTCACATTATCCTCGTCTCGTGAATATACTCCTAAAAACTTCCATCCGTAGAAAGTGCCGATGGGCTGACCCACTTGTAAAATATGATAAGTTCCGTTTTGTATAAAACCATTGGTAAGGATGTTTTCAGGCAGACTTACGATCTTATTTCTATTCATTCCAATGTTTAAATTGGAAGTCCACTTAAATGCTCCTGTACAATTATGTGTTGTTAACGCAAACTCCAATCCTTTGTTCTGAATTTCTCCGATATTTTGGCTTATTGAGCCAAATCCTGTTGTTTCTGGAATTGGCACATTAAACAGAAGGTCAGTTGTTCTTTTTAGATATATATCAGTAGTAAAAAATACCCTACCTTCAAATAATGAAATATCTAACCCTGCATCATACTGTGTGGTTGTTTCCCAAGATAGATTATAATTTGGCATTGCTGTAGGTGCGGCTCCTGAATAATCTAAATAATTTGCTCCCAGTGTAAATTCTCCTTGAGAAATATAATTTCCAATTGATTCATTACCTGTTTGTCCCACACTTAAACGAAGTTTACCATCTTCTATTTGTTTGACATTTTTGAAGAATTTTTCATCCGAAAAACGCCAAGCTACTGAACCTGATGGAAAATAGCCCCATCTATTTTCTTTTCCAAATCTTGAAGAACCATCAGCTCTCATGTTTGCCTGAAATAAGTATCTTCCTAGATAATCATATCCAACACGTCCAAATACCGACATTAAACTATGCTCTGCTGACACATTTACATCAGTTCCTGATATGGTACCGGCACTATTCAACGTTCTAACATTATCACTTGCAAAATACATTCCGCTTAAGCCAGTCCTTTCATATTTCCATTCTTGCTGACTAAATCCGCCAAGAAGTGATAGGTTATGTTTTTCGTTAAATTGTTTATTGTATGTCAAATAGTTTTCATTTGCCCATGTCAAATTATTTGTAGAACTGACTGCACCTGTATTATATCCTACTCTATAGTCTACAGTTGTTGGATAAAACTCATCTTCCTTCATATTCAAATAATCCAAACTTATATTGGTTTTGAACTTTAAATTTTTAATTAGTTCAAATTCAATATATTGATTCCCTATTATTCTATTTGTAGTATTTAAATGGGTACATTCTTCTGCAAGACCTACAGGATTTCGTTTCCCATTAAAGTAATAAATAGGCTTACCATCTGGATATGTCAGTGAATATACAGGAGGACGAACTAATATTGATTGCACCAAACTATTATTACCTGTTCCACCTGCATTTATCCTGTTGTTTTTACCGTTTGTGAAAAACACACTATAACCTATATTAATTTTATCGGTTATTCTAAAATCTGTGTTTAAACGGGATGTTATCCTTTTGTAGTTTGAATTTAGAATAATACCATCCTGGTCAAGATAGGATGTATTGAGTGAATATCTTGCAGCTTGTGTACCGCCAATAACTGACAAACTTATTTGTTTTTGTACAGCAGTCCTATACATAACATCCTGCCAATCAACGTCCCCACTATTTAATGGATTTAATGAATCTATGGCGGTCCAATGAGGCTCAGTTGGAGTTGTGGAATTATTATAAGCATCAAGATTTTTATAGGAATCGATGATTATTTCTCTCCATTGCGATGCATTTAACACACTTAGTTTTCTAGTAATATTACTAACCCCGGCATATACATTTAAATTAATTTGTGGTTTTCCTTCCTTTCCTCTTTTTGTTGTAATAAGGATTACACCATTTGCCGCTCTTGATCCATATATTGCTGTTGAAGAACCATCTTTTAATATTTCAATGGATTCAATATCTTGTGGGTTTATATCTGCTAATGGATTTAATCCGTGCGATTCATATCCATTGAGTTTGGATAGTGAGTTGGTTTCTACTGGAACTCCGTCAATGACATATAATGGATCATTACCAGAATTTAAGGTAGATTGTCCTCTCACAATTACAGACATACCATCACCAGGTGCTCCTGAACTAGAAACGACTTGAACTCCTGATGCGCGTCCTTGAATTGCTGACATAAGATTTTTTACAGGAGTGTTTTCAAAACTTTCACTATTGATAGAAGATATTGAACCAGATACATCTCTCTTTTTCATTGTACCATAACCAATAACAACTAATTCATCTAGGTTTTTTACATTTTCTTTCAACATGATTTGAATGTCACCTTTTGACTCATTCACTGTCATTTCAAAAAGTTCGTATCCCATTGAAGAAACTCGAACCAAAGAACCTTTTTTCCTGATGCTTAGTTTGAACTTACCTTGCACGTCTGTTATCACTCCATTATTTGCGCCAATTTCTATTATTTGGGCGCCAACAATTGGATTATTAGCTTCATCTCTAACCGTACCAGAAATTGTAATTCCTTCTTGGTTGGTTTGTACATTCGAATACATTATTTTAA
This sequence comes from Paludibacter sp. UBA5753, assembly GCA_002427615.1. Taxonomy (GTDB): domain Bacteria; phylum Bacteroidota; class Bacteroidia; order Bacteroidales; family Paludibacteraceae; genus Paludibacter. Next base: position 77,142 of record DIFH01000125.1, on the reverse strand, counting down.
ATGTATTCGAGTTCGCGTTTACTGCAACTAAAAAAAACAGTAAAGGAATTAATCCTAACTTTTGAATTTTCATTAATACGTTCATGCGGAATTAGATTTAATTTGATTAATTTATGAAGTAAATATTTTGAATTGTATTATATTGCAAAAATATGCCACATACACACTCAAAAAATACTTATTTGCGAATATCTATACTCAAAAAGCGCAATAATTATTTCACTTTGATTAATTTTGAACTATCTTCATCTAAATACAATTTTGTGTGTTCTTTACTCCTCAAAATTGTCGCAGGACATTTTTTATTAATTTCGTTATGTAATGTATTATATACGGCTTGTGCCTTATTGGCTGAAGGAACTATACAAAATAAATATTTTGCTTTTATTAAGGCAGGTATTGTCAGTGTAATTGCTCTTTGAGGAACATGTTCTATTGTATAAAAACAATTTTCATTTACTTGTTGCTGACGGCAACTTAGGTCCAAATCAACATCTTTAACCAAAACCTTATCGTTAAAATCAGCGACCGGTGGGTCATTGAATGCTATGTGTCCGTTTTCTCCAATTCCCAAACAAACAATATCAGTAGGATTATCAATTAGTAATTTCTCGTACCGAATACATTCTTTCCGAATATCGTCAGCTAATCCATTAATGTAATGCACGGTTTTAAATCCAACTTTACTAAAAATCCTATCCTTCAGAAAATTTCCAAAGCCTTGTGGTGCATCTTTATCCAAACCGATATATTCATCCATATGAAAGGCATTAATTTTATTCCATTGGATAGATTGGTTTTGGATAAGATGTGTTAAAAACTCATTTTGCGAAGGTGCTGCAGCAAAAATCATATTTATTTCATCTCTTTCCGAAAGAAGTTCCATAATTTTAACAGATGTATCTTCAGCTGCTTTCTTCCCCATTTCATTCCGGGAAGAAAATATGCTCACGTGCATTTTATCCCGTATGAATTCAAATGGATACTGCTTATTTTTTATATCTGATGTTGCCATTGATTATAGTATATTTTATATTAATGTTGTCATCAAAAATTACCAGATCTGCATCTTTCCCAACCTCCAACGAACCTTTGTATTCATACATTTTCATTATTTTCGCCGGCGTGACAGTCATCATTTTAATAGCATCTATCAAGGGGACATCAGCAAGATTTATCATTGTACGTACCAATCTGTCAGTAGTAGCTACGCTTCCTGCAAATGCCGATCGATCCATTAGCTTGGCAACGCCGTCTTCAATAATCACTTTTTGTCCATTTTTAAGACTTCCTAAAATAGATTTTCCATCCGGCATACCGGCTCCTCTCATCGAATCTGTACAAAGAGCAATCTTATCTGTTCCTTTAAACTTATACACAAATTGCAGCAGAGGTTTAGGCAGGTGTATTCCATCTGCAATTATTTCAACCGTCATATCATCAATTAAATATGCTGATTCTACAACACCTGCATACCTGAAAGCATTTTTACGGGTTATACTTGACATAGCCGAATACAGATGTGTAATGTGCGTAAAACCCTTATCATAAGCTTTTACAACATCTTCGTATATTGCATCTGTGTGCGCAATGGATGGAAGTATGTTTTTTTTACGCAATACTTCACCTAATTCAAGTGCGCCATCCAATTCGGGAGCAATGCTCCATCTGGCAATATCGTCAGATGCTTCAAGTATCTTATTATACTCTTTGGGATCAGGATTTCGTAAAAACTTAGAGTCTTGAGCTCCACGCTGATTATACGAAAAATAAGGACCTTCAAGATGTAGTCCTATAAACTGCGAACCGTTACTATTGTGTATTGAAGCCTCTTTATATACAGAAAATGTGTGAATTAATTCTTCAATTGTACTGGTAAGAGTTGTTGGTAATAATGATGTAGTTCCGTACTTTACGTGTGTTTCAGCAACGCCTAAATATGCTTCAACCGTTCCGTCCATAAAATCGTAACCACCTCCACCGTGTGTATGAATATCTATAAACCCAGGAGATAAATACTCATTTTCAGCATCAATTATTTCATCACTATTTTGAAAAACGGTATCTTCCTGCTTTTCAAATTTTGTAATTTTTCCGTTCTCACAAATGACATTTATTTTTTCTTTTATTGTATCAGGAAAAATAATCTTTGCATTAATTATTACCAATCTTTTATTCATAATTTTTATTGTCTTGTAAATTTCCATGAGTTTATTTTGTATCCTTTTAAAGCGTAAAATAACAGATAAATAAAACATGGAACGAGTATCCAATATGCAGCCTGCATACTGGTTTTTACTGAAATCATACTATATATTAAAGGAATTATTGCGCTTCCACACAACCCCATTACAAGCATCGAAGATCCCAGATTTGTGAGTTTTCCCAATCCATTGATTGCTAAGGGCCAGATTCCGGCATAAATTAATGCATTTGGAAGCCCCATCAACATCAGAAACAAAATGGACATACTCGCATTAATTCCAAAAATATTTATCTGGTAATGTACAACAGGTATTAAAAATGAAAGGACTAAATTCAATGAAACACTAAGAATCAAGGCTGTTCTTTGGGATAAGTGTTTAGGAATAAAAAATACCCCTATTAAGTATCCCACCATTGTCAGCGCCATAGTAATTGATGGAAAGTTTTTTGCAATTCCCTCCAATTCAAATCCCAAAGTTCCGGCATAATTGATTACGGTAGCTAACGTTATCATTTGAGAACCAACATGGAAAAACATAGCAAAAACGCCTAAAATCAGACTTGGATACTTCAGAATGGATTTTCCTTCGTTTGCTTTTATGGAGGAATTTTGTTTACTTGTGTCAATATCTGGTATAGAAGAATATTTAATAAATATTCCAAATATAAGTAATATAATTGCCAAACACAAATAAGGCATAATAACTGCTTTTATCAGCTGATCCAATGCTTGTTCACGAAAAACTCCGACATAGACTCCGTTTTTTATATCTGCCATCAGTGTTTTTGAAGATGCACCGATAATTAATGCAGCAAACAGTAAATTAGATAAAACTCCGGCGAGTTTATTAAAAAAGCCAACGGTACTTATACGGCTTGCAGCGCTTTCTTTTTTACCAAGCATCGTTACAAAAGGATTTGCGGCTGATTGTAATAACGTCAATCCAATGCCTAATAAAAATAAGCCCGTGAGAAAAAACGGATAGCTTCTTAGATTTGCTGCCGGCACAAAAAAGATTGCACCAATTGACATTATCCAGAGCCCGAGGGTTAATCCTTTTTTGTATCCGTATTTGTTGAGTATGACAGAGGATGGAATTGAGAAAAGAAGATATGCAATATAAAATGCAAAAGTAACCAGATATGACTGGACTTCACTAATCTCACAAGTAAATTTAAAATATGGTATTAATATGGCATTTACCCAGGAAACAAGTCCGAAGATAAAATACAATGCGGAAAAAATAATCATTGAAAAGATGAATTCTTTCCTTGTAATTTT
>DIFH01000125.1:62094-73627 GCA_002427615.1 Paludibacter sp. UBA5753 | reverse complement strand
AGTTAAATGCGCAATAATTTCCTCGAAAAACGCAATAATTTAAATTGGTGTACTAAATTTCTGCCGATATTCAAGCGGAGTATAATTTTTGAATTTTTTGAAAATTCTTGATATATTCTTACTATCATTAAAACCACATTCCAATGCTATATCTAATAAAGAATTATCGGTAGTTAATAAAAGGTAGGCGTAATGTTCTATTCTGCAATTCAACAAGAATTGATAAATAGGCACTCCCAACTCATTTTTAAATTTAGTTTCTAAATTCCTGCGTGAGAGAGGCACCATTTTGATAAGAGTATCTATATGTATGTCAGAGTCAAAATTTTTTTCGATATAATCCACAACTTGTGCAATATACTCGTTTGATAAATTGTATTTTTCCGTAGATTGCCTTAATTCTATTCTGGCAGGTTTTACCATTATATTAAAGGGGCTCGTTTTCTCCTTTTTAATTAACTGATGTATTAACCGTCCAGCCTCATATCCTCCTTTTTCAACATTTAAAACAATGGACGAAATCGGAGGATCTGACAGATTACAAATTAATTCATCATTATCAACCCCTAGTAATGAAATTTCATTAGGTATGTTGATGTTGGTAATCTTACAAATTTCGGATACTTGCAAAGCAAAACTATCGTCGCAAGCGAATAAACCTATAGGTTTCGGAAGTGAAAGCAACCACGAATCTAATTCAATATGACCTGAGTTCCAATCTTCTTCATTTAACACTTCCGTTTCAAAATAATAATAATTTCCTCCTAATTTTTGAACTTCACTGAAATATCCTTCAGCTCTTTCTCGCGACCACAAAGCATTTTTGTTCCCATAAAAAGCAAAGTTTTTATATTTCTTTTTTGCAAAAAATTGAGCGGCCATTCTTCCCGTAGCAATATAATCTCCTGTTAGATTTGAAAAAAACTCACTCCTTGATTTATAGTTTTGTAATATTATTGGGATATCTAACTCAGATAAAAGATTAGTACCTTCGTGATCCCATTGTGCAATAAAAGCATCTGCATTCCATTCTTTTGCCCACTTGATAATACCTTGCTTACCATATAAGGTTTTATAATACGAAGGAAGCCTGTAAAAAATCCATGGACCATATTCTTTTGAATACCGAATAAGGCCTTCCAGAAATCTTCTACTAAATTCACTAGAGTAATCAATTAATAAAAGAATTTTGATCATAGGCTTTTCATATAGAATAAAAAACAATTAAAACATCAAAAAATGCAAATTAACTAATTTTTCGTAATATCCAATAACACAACTTTCGCAAGTAAAATAACTTTTAAATATAAAAGAAAAAACGGCACATATATTTAGTAAAGTCGCTGAATTTCATTAACTTTGTATCGCTCGCAAAACAAAATCAAAAAAATATGCTACAATGCAAAGGTACAATAATACTTTCAGAGATAAATGACTTTTTTTCATGCATATCCATAATTTAAAATAAATTCATTCAATGAAGTTCATAATTACTATTGCATTTATGGTTATTACTATGGTCTGCCCAGCTCAAATAAATGACAAGATTCAACAGTTTGTTGATCTGGAATTAAGCTATTGTCCTGAAGCAAGCCTACTGGATTTATACAAAAACTATTTTCAGGATGCTTATGGCCCGGGGCATTTTATATCTCAGCCTCTTTTTCAACTATTATATTCTGCTTTTCAGCTATGATATTCTCTTTTTGACAAAGCAAGTCGTTTTTTGATAAAACAAGGCTGTTTATTTCCAAAATGGCATGGTCGAACGAGCTTTTTTGCTGTAGCAAAACAGCCACTTCGGGCGACAGATTGGGTATGTTTACTGCTTGATTCATACTGTAAAAGTACAAAAAACAATTGATATGCGCAAGCAAATAATGCATTATTTATCGGCATTTCAACACTTTTTCAGCACATTTTATATCTTTTTCGTTGCACGCGGTTTTGCATGGAAATACCCTGTACCATCATCACTAATTCCGCCCATTGCAGATGGTAAGTTTTGTCGTGATTATTGTAAATGGGTTGCTCAAACCGACCTTGCTCCAGCCGTTTGTGGTAAATGACCAATCCGCCCGTTTCCCGGCGAAGTATCTTTATCGTGTTGCGTGTTCGATTCATAAAAATAAACACCTCACCGCTCAGGGGGTTGCGCTGCATTTGCGTGCGAACCATCCCGCAAAGTGCATCAAAGCCTTTGCGCATATCGGTGGATTCCCTGAAATAATAGTAACTCAGCGAATCGTTTAACGAGAACATAGCTCCCTGCGATAAAGGTGAACAAGACGACTTAATTCTTCGGTGCCGGGAAGTACGCTCATTACCAAACTTACACCATTGGGGTATCGAAGCTCAAAAGTGGGAGTTGCAACACGGTGAGGGGAATTCTCAATTTGCAAAGGTACAAATGCCGGATGTTTAACCGACTTTGGTAATTTTGCTGCAGGGGTCAAACTCATTGACTTCTCCTTCGCTAATTTGCCCGACTTTTTAATCCACCCATCAAAGGTGCTCGGATTATACTTGTGTTCCTTGCAATAATCTACACGGTTCAAACCGCTCTTACGCCAATCTTCCACTATCCGGCAATACTCTGCCCTGTACTTCATTTTTGTCCTCATAAACTTCTTTGTTTTTTTTGCCACAAAGATAATGGCACTATTTCAACAACAAAAGATGGGGATGGCGGAAGGGATACCAAACTCTTTGCCCCGACGGGGCTAAATATGAATAACCCCCAGTAAGCGAAGCGCAACTGGGGGTTAATGAAACAATCCCCCTCCTTTTTGATTTTCAGTTCGACTTTGTCGAACTGAAAATCAAAAAGGATATAAACATAAAGGGTGCTGAGTAGTTACGAAATATTTCAACTACAAAATTTATGTAAAATAGAAAATATGTTTATTCTTGTCCTACTCGATTTTTACGTAAAAGAAAGAGCCGCATAGACGGTTATCAAATTTGTCAAATTAAATAACATAAGGAAATTATTGCAACTACAAAATTAAAGTATATCAAACAAGTTTACAATATTCATTCGAAAATCAAACATCTTTTTAATATCATCAGCGCTTTCAACTTTTCCGTCGAATGATTGTAAATAATTTATATATGCCTCTTTAATCTGATAGAAATTTGGATGTGAAGATAATTTCCTAAAAGCATCATTCGATAACATATTCGGTTCACGACCGAGACTTAAAGCCGTCAAAGCTTCGATGATTTGTTCCGCTTTATCCTTAATTTCCTTTTCAGTCATAATATATTGATTTTAAATGTTTTAATGTTGTTTTTCTTTTATATCAATAATCAAGTTTAATTCATCCAATTGAGATTGATCAATTTTAGAGGGAGCATCTATCATTACATCCCGTCCGGAATTATTTTTCGGGAAAGCAATGCAATCGCGGATGCTGTCGAGCCCTGCAAACAATGAAACCAAACGATCCAGGCCGAAAGCCAAGCCGCCATGCGGTGGCGCCCCGTATTGGAAAGCGTTCATCAAAAATCCAAACTGAGCCTGAGCTTTTTCGGGTGTAAATCCAAGTAATTCGAACATGCGATTTTGCAATGCACTATCGTGAATACGGATAGATCCACCGCCAAGCTCAACGCCATTGATTACCATATCGTAAGCAGTAGCGCGAACTTGTCCGGGATTGGTATCCAGCAATGGGATATCATCTAAATATGGCGATGTAAACGGGTGATGTGTAGCATAATAGCGTTGTGTTTCTTCATCCCACTCGAACAGTGGAAAATCAATTACCCATAGTGGCGCAAATACATTCTTGTTGCGAAGACCTAACTTCTCTCCCACCTCAAGCCGGAGTTCGCTTAAGGCTTTCTGGGTTTTGATTTTATTACCTGCCAGGATTAAAATCAAGTCGCCCGCCTGTGCATCGAACATACCGGCTATTTGTTTTAAATCTTCATTTGTATAATATTTATCAATCGAAGATTTAAAAGTACCGTCGGCTTCACAACGGATATAAACCAGACCCTTTGCTCCTATTTGCGGACGTTTGACAAAATCGGTCAGTTCATCAATTTGTTTACGTGTGTACGATGCACAACCGGTTGCGCAAATACCTCCAACATAAGGAACATTGTCAAAAACCACAAAATTATGGTTTGACACTGCTTCTTTCAACTCGACGAACCTCATATCGAAGCGAATATCCGGTTTATCCGAACCGTAATATTTCATGGCATCATGCCAAGTCATGCGTGGAAAAGCTTCGTCAAAATCAATATTTTTAACAAACTTAAACAAATGCTTGATCATTCCTTCGAATGTATTTAAAACATCTTCCTGTTCGATAAACGACATTTCGCAGTCGATTTGTGTAAACTCAGGTTGACGGTCGGCACGTAAATCCTCGTCACGGAAACATTTGGCAATCTGGAAGTAACGATCGAAACCGGAAACCATCAACAACTGTTTAAATAATTGAGGCGATTGCGGTAAGGCGTAAAATTCGCCGGCATTCATACGTGATGGAACCACAAAATCGCGGGCTCCTTCGGGAGTCGAACCTATCAGAATAGGTGTTTCTACTTCGATAAAACCCAATTGATCAAGATAACGGCGGATTTCAAAAGTTATTTGATGGCGAAGAATCAGGTTGCTTCGCACATTATTACGGCGTAAATCGAGATAACGATATTTCATACGGATATCATCACCGCCATCGGTATTATCTTCTATGGTAAACGGTGGCGTTTTGGCCTCGTTCAGTATTTGTAAATTCTCGACCAACAATTCAACTTCGCCAGTTGGAATATTGCTATTTTTATTACTGCGCTCGGCGACGGTTCCCGTAACCTGGATAACAAATTCCCGTCCGAGTTTATTGGCTTGATCGAAAAGTTCTGTGTTGGTTTCGTTGTTAAAAACCAACTGAGTTATGCCATATCTGTCACGAATATCGATGAAAGTCATCCCTCCCATTTTTCGGGAACGTTGTACCCAACCCGATAAGGATACCGTTTGTCCGGCATGAACAATACGAAGTTCGCCGCAAGTGTGTGTTCTATACATTTATATAATTAATAATCAGAAATTTATGTCAAATATCCAGTAGAAAATAATTTTATATTCCGGTAGGTTTATTCATTTTTTATGAGACACAAAAATACAAAAAAAACTCTATTACTAAAGTAGAAAATAAAAAAGATGCAAAGAATAAGTACTTTACATCTTTTTACTTGACGCTTCTTATCTATTGTCAGAAAGCTAAATATTCCGGTGTTTGATAAGAAAAGGTGAAGGCACACAAAGCAGCTAAATCACGGAATCCCTTAAAGTGTAAATAAAATCCAGGAAATATCAGCCTTTATTTGCGGTATTTGCGTTCTATTTATTCCGGTAAAGCAGTTGTCGGTTTCACGATACGGGCTTTGATTTTTTTTGTTTCGTCATCCAATTCCATTAATATGGTATCGCCTGTTTCGAGTTCGCCGGATAACACGATGTCCGCCAACTGGTCTTCGAGGTAAAGCTGTATAGCGCGCTTAAGCGGACGAGCTCCAAACTGGACATCATACCCTTTATCGGCAATAAAATCTTTGGCTTCGGGCGAAAGTTCAAGTTTATAGCCCATTGCGGTAACCCTACCAAATAAACCTCTCAGTTCCAAATCAATAATTGCTTTAATCGAATCTCTGCTTAACTGATCGAACATCACTACATCGTCAACACGATTCAGGAACTCCGGTGCAAAGGTACGATTTAATGCCTTTTGGATAACTCCACGCGAAAATTCCGAATCAATTGCAATTTCGGCCGGGGTATTAAAGCCGACGCCTTTACCAAAATCTTTCAACTGACGCGTTCCAACGTTGGAAGTCATGATGATTATGGTATTTTTGAAGTCGATGCGACGACCTAAACTGTCGGTTAAACGACCTTCGTCCATAACCTGCAACAACAAATTAAATACATCGGGATGCGCTTTTTCTATTTCATCGAGCAAAATGATGGAATAAGGTTTCCGACGAACTTTTTCGGTTAATTGTCCACCTTCTTCGTAACCAACATACCCCGGAGGCGCTCCAATCAGCCTCGAAACACTGAATTTCTCCATATATTCACTCATATCCACACGAATCAGGGCATCGGCGCTATCGAACATAAATTCCGCTAAAATTTTAGCTAAGTGAGTTTTACCTACGCCGGTAGGACCAATAAAAATAAACGAACCAATAGGTTTGTTTGGATCTTTAAGCCCGATACGGTTACGTTGAATAGCCTTTACAATTTTATTCACCGCTTCATCCTGTCCGATGATTTTGTTTTGCAAAACCTCTTTCATCTGACGAAGTTTTAATCCTTCGGCTTGCGCAATACGTTGAACCGGAATCCCCGACATCATGGCAACCACTTCGGCAACTTGTTCTTCGTCAACGGTTTCAGGATGCATCTGAGCATCTTTTTCCCAGCGTTTAATGGCATCTTCGAGCTGATATTGCGTTTGTTTTTCCTGATCGCGAATAGGACCGGCTAATTCATATTTTTGTTCGCCCAGTACTCTGAGTTTTTCTTTCCTGAGTTCTTCTATTTTCTTTTCGAGTTCTTCAATTTCAACAGGAACCGAAACCGTGCCTATATGTACACGCGATCCCGATTCATCCAGCGCATCAATGGCTTTATCCGGAAAACAACGGTCGGTAATGTACCGGTCGGTCAGTCGGACACAGGCTTTAATTGCTTCGGGCGTATACCGGACATTGTGATGAAACTCGTAACGATCCTGAATATTTTCAAGTATCTGCAAGGTTTCATCGGCAGTTGTCGGATCAACCATAACTTTCTGGAAACGACGCTCCAAGGCGCCATCTTTTTCAATGCTCTGGCGATATTCATCCAAAGTTGTCGCACCAACGCATTGAATTTCACCACGTGCCAGCGCAGGTTTAAGCATATTGGCTGCATCGAGTGAACCTGGCGCTCCCCCCGCTCCCACTATGGTGTGAATTTCGTCGATAAAAAGAATCACATCAGGATTTTTCTGTAATTCATTCAAAATAGCTTTAATACGTTCTTCGAACTGTCCGCGGTATTTCGTTCCGGCTACTATCGAAGCCATATCGAGCGAAACTACGCGTTTGTCGAACAGTACACGCGAAACCTTATGTTGAATAATGCGTAATGCCAATCCTTCAACAATGGCGGACTTCCCTACTCCCGGATCGCCAATCAAAACAGGATTGTTTTTTTTACGGCGGCTCAGGATTTGTGCCAATCGTTCAATTTCTTTTACACGTCCCACGATTGGGTCGAGCCGGTTTTCCTGGGCAGCTTTGGTGATATCGACGCCAAAAGTATCGAGCGCCGGCGTGTCGCTTTGTTTTGCCGACTGTTGAGCATGCGATCTTTGTTTCCGGCGCGGATCATCATCTTCATCATCTTCATCCTGAAAACTTGAACCTAACATGGGTAAGTCCTTAGGCTCTTCCATAAATGCTTTTGCTTGTTCGTAAGTCAGATGTTCTGCCGATAGTGTTTCCACAGCAAGGTTATTCTTTTCCTTTAGAATAGCTAAAAGAAGATGTTCTGTATCAGCAGTTTCTGCCGATAACGAACGTGTTTCGAGTTCCATGATTTTTTTGATTCGTTCGGTACTTTTCAACACAGGAATTTCTTCCCCGGTCGGCTCTGTATCAGTACGAATCTGGCTTTCGATAATTTGCTTTACTTTAGATAAATTAACATGTGACTGATTCAATATTTCGATGGCTTTACCTGTTCCGTTGCGCAGCAAACCTAATAAAAGATGTTCGGGACCGACATAATTGTTCCCAAGTCTTTCGGCTTCTTGTATACTGTAAAGCAATACGTTATGTAATTGTTCTGAATAGTTGACTGTCATATAAATGTTCTCCTGTCGTTAATTTGACAAAATTAATAAAAAGTTTGAATGTTATACCTCTAAGGTTTGACGTTCTTTTGGTGAAATTGATTGTTTCAAAAATAATACCGAAAAAATATTGAAGAAATAACGGCAATAATGTCAGGTTCTACGTTAAAATGAATTTTTTTCAGTAGATTTGCAGGCAATTTTTGAATAATTACCCCATAGCCGGATATTATTTGTTATTAAAGAAAACATATTTATAAAACAAAAGTTTATGACAGAAAAAATTTCCACTTCGCTCCGCGATTCAAAATCAGCTCGCTGGTTTGTGCTTATATTGGTATCATTTACCATGTTATGTATGTATTATCTCACTGATGCCATGGCGCCATTACAGGAAAAATTGCAGGGTAACTTACATTGGTCGGCCTCTGATTACGGCTTATTTACAAGCGGTTACGGTTGGTTCAATGTATTTTTACTTATGTTGATTTTCAGTGGGATGATTCTTGATAAATTAGGAACCCGCTTTACAGGAATATTGGCTATTTCCATAATGCTTATCGGTGCATTTATCAAATACTGGGCTATTTCGAGTCATATCGGCGAAGGAACTTATGAGTTGTCAATCGGTTCGTGGCAGATTATCGGCCCGACTGCAAAATCGGCAGTTATAGCCGGTTTAGGGTTCGGCGTTTTTGGAGTAGGTTGCGAAATGTTTGGTATCTCAGCCAATAAGGCAGTTGTACGTTGGTTCAGAGGAAAAGAAATGGCTTTGGCAATCGGGTTGAATACTTCCACCGGCCGTATTGGTACTGCATTGGCCATGTTCACTCCACTTCCGCTTTACAATCTCACCAAAGATGTCAGCACACCGATTATTGTTGCCATGATGTTGCTTTGCTTGGGTTTGCTGGTATTTATATTTTTCACTTTTATGGATAAACGGCTGGATAAAGAAGAAACTGCCGCAGGCATTCAGGCCGAAGAAAAATTCAAGTTTTCTGATGTGGGTGAAATTGCAAAAAACCGCGCCTTCTGGTATATCGCCATACTTTGCGTACTTTTTTATTCGGCAGTATTTCCATTTATAAAATTTGCGACCAACCTGATTGTTCAGAAATTTGAGGTTTCCGATAGTTTCGCAGGCTATATTCCTGCATTGTTGCCTTTCAGCGCTTTATTGCTTACGCCATTATTTGGCGGTATTTCCGACAAAAAAGGTAAAGCAGCAACCATTATGATTATCGGCTCAATTTTATTGGTTTTCGTCCATTTGTTGTTCTCCATTCCTTCACTTAACAGTTTGCCGGTAGCTATCGGCTTAATAATGTTATTGGGCATTGCCTTTTCACTTGTTCCTTCGGCTATGTGGCCATCTGTGGCTAAAATTATACCTCACAACAAACTGGGTACAGCTTATGCTATGATATTCTGGGTACAGAATTGGGGATTAATGGGCGTTCCCTTATTAATCGGCACGGTACTCGAAAAATATTGTATTACCGGCACAGTAACAAAGGTGGTGGACGGAACTACCCAACATATCTCGCAATATAATTATACAATTCCAATGCTTATTTTTGCCTGTTTTGGACTGATAGGCATTGTGTTTGCATTCTTATTGAAAAAAGAAGACAAGCGAAAGGGTTATGGACTTGAAATGCCGAATGTAAAAAGTTAATATTCTAATATCAAAAAAATGAATGCTTTAGAGACACTATGAAAATATTGGTTCTAAAGCATTTTTTTTATTTAAACAAAAGTAGTATTTTTATGCTTCTAAATATTGAACCAATTTTCAACTATAAACAATATGGAAAACAATACATTATTAAACGAGGTACTATCCAAAGCCCAAACATGGCTCGACGGCAATTACAACGAAGAAACCAAAACCGAAATCCGTCGCATGATGGAAGCCGATGACAAAACCGAGTTAATAGAATCATTTTATCGCGATCTCGAATTCGGAACCGGTGGTTTACGCGGCATTATGGGTACAGGAACCAACCGCATGAATATTTACACCGTGGGAGCTGCCACGCAAGGTTTAAGTAATTATCTGAAAGCTCAATTCTCCGGGTTGCCACAAATCAGTGTGGTGATTGGTCACGATTGTCGGAATAACAGTCGTTTGTTTGCCGAAATTTCAGCCAATATTTTCTCGGCTAACGGTATCAAAGTATATTTGTTCGAAGACCTCCGTCCTACTCCCGAAGCATCCTTTGCTATTCGTCATTTGGGTTGTCAGAGCGGAATTATTTTAACCGCCTCTCACAATCCGAAGGAATACAATGGTTACAAAGCTTACTGGAACGACGGCGCACAAATGATTGCGCCTCACGACGAAAATGTGATTACTGAAGTTAACAAGACCAAAGTGGATGATATTAAGTTTGAAGGTAATCCCAAATTAATAGAAATTATCGGCGAAGAAATTGACAAAGCATTTATCGAAGCCATCAAAACACTTTCGCTTTCGCCGGATGCTATCAAACGCAACAACGATTTGAAAATTGTTTATACGCCTATTCACGGAACAGGAGTTTCACTTATTCCCAGAGCCTTGCGCGAATATGGTTTTACGAACATCATTCCTGTCCCCGAACAAAATGTGGTGAGTGGAAATTTTCCTACGGTAATTTCGCCCAATCCGGAAGAACCTGCTGCATTGGACATGGCAATTAAGAAAGCTATCGAAACCAATGCCGACATTGTGATGGCTTCGGACCCTGATGCCGACCGGCTGGGAATTGCCGTGAAAAACGACAAAGGTGAATGGATACTCGTAAACGGAAATCAAACCTGTCTGATATTTATTTACTACCTTATTCGTCGCTGGAAAGAACTCGGAAAAGTAAAAGGGAATGAGTTTGTTGTGAAAACTATTGTAACTACTGAAATTATTAAGCAGATAGCTGACCAGAATGGGGTGGAATGTTTCGACTGCTTCACCGGATTTAAGTGGATTGCGGCTGTAATGCGTGAAAATGAAGGCATTAAAGAGTATATCGGAGGTGGCGAAGAAAGCTATGGATTTTTACCCGAAACATTCGTTCGCGATAAAGATGCCGTTTCTTCATGTGCTTTAATGGCAGAAATCACTGCCTGGGCCAAAGATAATGGAAAGACTTTGTTCCAGTTATTGCAGGACATTTACCTTGAATATGGCTACGGAAAAGAAAAAGGAATTTCTGTAGTTCGTAAAGGGAAATCGGGCGCTGAGGAAATTGCCCAAATGATGAATGACTTCCGTCATAATCCCCCGAAAGAAATCGCCGGTTCAAAAGTGGTTTTAATTAAGGATTACAAAACATTGAAAATGAAAAATATAATTACCGGAGAGGATACGACATTGATTATGCCGGCTACTTCGAATGTTTTGCAATATTTCACCGAAGATGGTACGAAAATTTCAGTTCGCCCTTCAGGAACCGAACCTAAAATCAAATTTTATATCGAAGTGCGGGGAGAAATGAAATCGCGTGCCGATTACGATGCTGCCGATGCTGCCGCCAATGCTAAAATTGAAGCTGTAAGAGCTTCGTTAGGCGTTTAAATTAGGGTCTGCTGAAAAAGTATAATAAGTCTGATAAATAGTAATTTATAGTAATTCTTTTAGGTGTAAATGCAAGGTTTTTGAATATAACTAACCATTTTCTTTGCAC
>DIFH01000125.1:30249-61937 GCA_002427615.1 Paludibacter sp. UBA5753 | reverse complement strand
GTATCGCTACGCTCACTGGGGGTTATTCACATTTAGCCACTCCGTGGCATAAAATAGTTTTTCAGTAGACCCTAAATTAAGCATTCTCATAATAATAAACGCGGTTGAAAGTCTATATTTCTTTCAATCGCGTTTTTTTGTTTTAAGCAGATAAAATAGCTAATTCGTCCAAAAGATCTTTCACCGTTGAAAATTCTTTTTCGTTCAATATCCATGAATTTTGATTGATAGTAATCGTAAATTCTGCATCTGAAACTACAATATATCCCGCACGGGCCAAAGCACGTAAAGTCCAGTACATCCGGGTTTTATCACCTGTCACCCATACTTTTCGGGTCATGGGGTAATTCATCGAAAAGTTACCGTTAGCTTCATTGAAAAAGTAATATTTACTTTCGAACGTCCGATTGAAACTGCCATTGAAAACCAAATCTTCGGGTACACCACATTCCACCCCTGCATTACTCATTAGCCAAATCCGGTCTGCTGCCTGTAAAGCCAAATCTAATTCATGTGTCGATAACAATATGGCTTTTCCTGTTTTGTGGGATAACCGGTGAAGTAAAAGCATTATTTCAATCCGATTCGGCAAATCAAGATGTGCCGTCGGTTCATCGAGCATAATAATGGGTGTATCCTGTGCCAATGCTTTCGCAATCATCACACGCTGTCGTTCTCCATCAGATAATTCACAAAAACAATCGTCCCTTTTTTGCGTCAAATGAACCATTTCTATGGCTTCGCGTACTTGTTTTTCATCCTCTTCCGAAAAACTTCCCCTCCAGTTGCTGTAGGGATGCCGGCCAAACGATACTATATCATAAACGGTGGCGTTATCAATATCCACCCTGTCGGTTAATACGAGGGCTATTAACATCGCTTTTTCATGGTGCGAAAGGTTCTCAAGTTCATCGTCGTCAATCTTTATTTTTCCATCCAAAGGCTTTTGTAAACCTGCCAGGGTGCGCAATAAAGTTGATTTCCCTGTTCCATTCGGACCAATCAGACACACCAATTCACCTGCCTGCAATATTAGATTTAAAGCCGGCTGAACAATAGTTTTACTCCTTTTTTTGGAATAACCTATGGATAAATTATGTGTTGACAAAACAGACATAAATTCCTTTTTTAAGAACGTAAATTACGCAAACAACTTAAATATAAACAAATAAGGTTCCATTTTAACTATATATTATTTGCCATAATTTGCAGAAATCAGCGTTCCAACCATTATTTTCTTTTCAAAATAATCCACAAAATGACCGGTGCGCCAAACAACGAACTTATCGTGTTGATTGGTAATGTGTATGTTGGAATTTGTGAAATAATATCGCAAACCAGCAACAAAGACGCTCCGCAAAGTATGGTAGCCGGCAAAAGGATTTTATGACCCGATGTACGGAAAATTCCCCTGGCAATATGCGGAATAGCTACGCCCACGAAAGCAATCGGACCTGTAAAAGCCGTAATTCCTCCTGCCAGCAATCCGGTGGCAATCACAATAAGGAAACGCGTTTGTATAATGGGAACTCCTAATCCACGGGCATAATTTTCACCCAGCAACAAACCATCAAGCCGTTTTTGCAGGAAAAATGCCATCCCGATACCAATAAGCGAAACAGGTAACAATACTTGCATGTAAGTCCAGGTAACGGCGCTCAGACTGCCAAATGTCCACATCACAAAAAGTTTTATGGCATCTGGATTGCTGAAATTCTGCAACACACTGACGATTGAGCCTGCAATTGTTCCAAACATGATGCCGACAATCAGCAACGAAACAGCATTCTGAATCCGAAACGAAACGCCAACTACCAAAAGCAACACCAAAGCAGCTCCGATAACAGCCGCTAAAATCATTGCCCAACCGCTGTTGACCAATACAACAGGTAAAAAAGCTGATGCCATGGTAATGAGCGCTACACCTAAACTTGCACCCGAACTTACACCCAAAATGTACGGATCGGCAAGCGGATTGCGGAAAAGTGTCTGCATCATCAATCCCGCTACCGACAACGAAGCTCCTGCCAGCACTGCCGTAATAGCTTTCGGTAAACGGAAGTTCAGCAAAATCTCCGAATTAATTCCGTCTTGTCCGTTTCCGGTAAACGTCGCAATCATCTCGCTTAATGAAATATGAATGCTTCCCCATGCCAAATCGGCAAGGAAAAGACTCATTGTCAGGAATGACAAGGAGAAAAATAATATAAAATTACGCGATTGCATTAGACCCCTAAAGGAAACTTGTAGTTAGTTGATATATTTAATTTTAAATTTTTTGGATTAGCTAAGTCCAATAAATCTGCTCCCTGACTGTTTTTGATTTTTTTATTCCCCTTTAAGGGTCAGAGGCGCTGCAAACACCAATTCATATCCGGGCAATAATTCAGGATGCAAAATGGCAATCACATCGCTCAACAACAAATCCGGTCGGGCTACGGCGCTCTCCCAAAAATCGTTAGCTGATGATGGAAGCAGGCGTTTATTGAAATTATAGACTTTGTTAAGCTTCACGGGTCGAAAAAAAGCATGTTTCGGGTCTGCTTTTATCAATTCATTGATAGAATTAAAGTTACAATTTAACCAAACATCTGCCTCAGCAAAATTTTTCAGCACGGTTTCCACGTTTAATGGTAAACTTCCGGAGGTAGTGTCATTTGCATAAAAATAATGCGAACCCGCATCTGCAAAAAGTCTTCCCATAAAATTATGTCCCGAAGGCATATACCATGTTCCGCGGAAATTGGAACCGGACATGATATTCGGTTTGTTTTTCACACCGGCAGCTTTCATTTTTACCTCATTATAGCGTTTATCTACTTCGGCAAAAATACTGTCAGCAAGTCTTTCTTTATTATAAAAGGCAGCTACAAACTTAATCCATTCAGCGCGTGCCAGTAGCGAAGTTTCCATCCATTCATTATTAAAAATTACAGGTATTCCGGCTTGAGAAACCCGTTGGGCATAAGAGTCGTTTTGGTTGTAACCGCTCATCATCACCGCTCCGGGTTTCAGTTGCATAGTCCTTTCCACATTGATATTAAATGCATCTCCCAAATCTGTAATTGCCCCCTCCTCTATCCGCTTGTTAATTTCTCTATTATAAATAATTTTTGGTGAACAAACCCCGGTAATCGTGTTTATTTCGTCCAGTAAGCTTAGAAATTCTAAATGTGTTACCGAGGTGGCTGCAAGCGTTTTCAATGGAATTTGCACTTTGATTCCGTCGGCAGGCGTTTTGGTTTTATTATCAGTTACAAGGTAATAACGGGCATAGACGGCGCCTTTCACCCACGGACTGTAAACAATAATTTTTTTAAAGTTCGTATAATATTTTATGGAAAAACCTTTGGCATATTGCAATTGCAGGGAATCGGCAGCAGCAGTTTGATGGGTAATAGCTTGTCCTCCACCGTTACACGACGCGAGTAGGAAAGCAAAAAAAGCGATAAAAACGTAAAAAATATTCCTCATAAATAAAATATTCCCATTGATTATGCAAATATACGCAGAAAATATCTACTGCGAAAATAAGAATAATCAACGGGAAAGCTGTTATTTTATTCTGATACTGTGTTTCGGGTTTCGGATTTGAAATTACAGAATCAACCCGAAAACTCAATCAATCTATCAATTACTTACTTATCGTTCCTAACAAATAACCACAAAACTCCAGAAATCGCAAGCGTTACGGCACAAATCACGAATACAACCGATTTATCGGCGGCGGCATTCACCACTTCGCCCATTTTGAAACTTGCCACCAACTGCGGTAACACCACCGACAAATTGAAAATACCCATATACAAACCCATTTTGGTTTGATCTACTTTTTCACTCATAATGGCAAAAGGCAGCGAAACCACTGAAGCCCAACCTATTCCGGCAATAGCAATCATTACGTAATAGATAATCACCGAGGTTCCGAAAAACAATACACCTGCGTAACCAATGGCCATGATAAAAATACATATCAGGTGGGTTTTTACCATACCTATTTTTTTGGCAAATCCATTCAATACCAAAACAGGAAGCACAGCGCTTACCAAACTCAGAATAAAGAAAGCAATGGAATTGATTTTTCCGGCTTCTTCGCCCAAACCCAACTCGTTGGTGAGATAAAAATAAGCATAAATAAACATGGTCTGAACGCCTATCCAGGTAAAGGAGTGCGCCAACAAAACTTTCTGGAACTCATTACTTTTTTCGTTGCTTTTAGCCAAATTAAGCAACACGACAACAGCACTTATAATAATTAAAAGTACTGAAATAAATTCAATAAGACCTAATTCATACCCAAATACCGGAATGGTTACATTTATCTGTAAACCGAAAAGTTTGGAGAAAATAACATAAATGCCGTAAAGCAGAAATCCTGATAAAGGTAATAATGCTTCTGCAATATCTCTAAACGATGTTTTCGATTTGGCAACTGCTTTTTCTCCTGCTTCATCTTTCAATTCACGAGGTTCCTGAATCAGGAATGCAGGAATAATTGAAGCCAATAAAGCAATACCTACACCAAAATAAATTAAGAAGATATTGCCCAAGGTTCCGCCGATAAAATAAGCCAACACCCCGAAAGTTCCCGAAACGGTTTGCATCCATGTGTAACCTTTACTGCGTTCATTGTGAGGCGTACAGTCAGCTACCAGCGAACGGGTCGGGTTGAAACTCACATTGATTGATAGATCGAAGGTCAAAGCTACAATAACAGCAATGGAAAGCAATCCGGCTTGTGGGTCGTCGCCACTCACAAAGATTTTCTGAATAATTTCGAGATTTGGCAACGCCAGCATCATCAAGGCAGCCAGAATGCCGCCGATAACGATCCATGGACGACGACGACCACCCATAAACCACATATTGTCCGACAAAGCTCCGACAATGGGTTGAGCGATAATGCCGGCAATAGGTCCGGCAGCCCAAACTACCCCAATTTCGTGAATGTCAAGTCCGTATTTAGTTGATAGAATCCAGCTTAATGCCGAAATTTGCACTGAAAGTGCAAATCCCATCGCTGTGGCAGGTAAACTAAGCAATGCAAAAAACGCATTACTCATTTTCTTTTGAATGTTTAGCATGGTAATTAGTTGATTGGTTAATCAGTTAATTTGGGAATTAATTCGTTTTATAAATATTAAAACAAACTGCAATTTTATTCATTTTAATTGAATCTCATGCAAATAAGAAAAAAAGAATGTAAAAATCAGAGTGCAAACGTTTGCTGAAATAAATTATTTTGTTTTTCAATCAATGATTAAGTCCCAACCATTGATAAAAATCAGTTTTTCTGATTAATATTCAAAAACTTCATCTAAAACCGACACATTTTGTAAGTTAAGCCTGGTTTGCCTGTCAAAATATATAAGCGAAAGGCTGTCATTAGAAGGTATAGAAAATGTTGAAGGTGATTTGATAAAATCTATAGTAGGAATTAAATAATACTGAAATTTGTCGTTTAACACCCCTTTATGCACATATACAGGAAGATAGGAAGCGCTTATAATTTTTTTGGACTGAACGCCGATTTTTATTTTTACCATTATACCACCGTCGGTATTTGGTTTACGTTGATTGGAAACAGAATTTCCCAATGAGTAAAATACAGGAACGACCGAACTATTTTTCGTCATAAACGCTGCATTTTGTACAACGTGTGGATGTCCGCCAATTACCAGATCAATTCCTTCACGGACAAATAATTGGGACAACTTCTGTTGTTCTACATTGCCTTTCAGTTCATATTCGTTGCCCCAGTGAATAGTCATCACTATCAAATCTACATTCAGCGCCTCGGCTTTTTTTATATCTTTTTTAATCTGCACCGTATCAATCATATTTACAATATTAGGTGAATGAACCGGATTTCCGTTTGTGCCATAAGTACAATTGAGTAATGCTATTCTGACTCCTTTTTGCTCCATAATCAATGGATAAATTGAATCCCGCTGTGTTTTATTTATATAACTTCCTGCATATTTGAGCTTTCGGTCATTGATAACGTGAATAGTACGCTCCAGACCTGCTTTTCTCCTGTCATTCACGTGATTATTGGCTGTAAGCAATATATCGTAACCTGCATTTTTAAGGGCATCCAACAAGGCATCGGGACTCGAAAAGTTTGGATAACCGCTGTAAGGAGCGCCTGCAAGCGGAATTTCAAGGTTGGCAATGGCAAAATCAGCATTTTCAATATAAGATTTTACATGCTGAAAGCAAACATTATAATTGTATGTTTTCGTTATGGGATCGTAAGCTGCTTTAAATTGAGGAGAATGACCCATAATATCACCTGAAAATATCAATGAAACAGTGTCATTGTCCAACATTGTTCCCGACAGCACAACATCAGTATCCTGTAAAAAACCACAGAAAACTAACAACAATGCGATCAGTAAAAACATTTTTTTCATTGTTAATTAAAGAGTTATAATCCAATAATGAAATGATAATCAGATCATTTATACAAAATTTAGCATTACAATATCAACAGTTATTTCTTCTTTTGTTTCGAGAAAGTTCAGGTAAAGCACTTTATTAAATAATTGGTTGAATAATTGGTTGAATAATTAGTGTTTGCAGGAAAGCGTCCACCTCTGCGTTGCACTCGCAGAAAAAAAAATACTCATCCCACCTTGGCGGGACTCCATATTTTCGCTGCTTCGTGCGCCTTGACCTTTTCTTATCAAACACCGAGTTTTCTTGCAAGCAATAATTAGATTTCCAAAGCGCCAATAATATCATTTACCGAGCTATATCCATGTCTCTTTAAATAGTCTTCAATTCCATCCAGTACCTTGATTGTAACCGTTGGATCAATAAAGTTAGCCGTTCCGATCTGAATGGCCGTTGCTCCTGCCAATATAAACTCAATGGCATCTGCAGCATTCATTATGCCTCCCATACCGACAACCGGTATTTTTACAGCTTGAGCTACCTGCCACACCATACGAAGGGCAATAGGCTTAACTGCCGGTCCTGAAAGTCCTCCAGTTATGGTTGAAAGTACAGGTTTTCTCTTCTCGGCATCAATTGCCATCCCCAGCAATGTGTTAATTAATGAGATAGAATCCGCTCCTTCGGCTTCAACTGCCAATGCAATCTCCGAAATGTCGGTTACATTTGGCGAAAGCTTCACCATTAGTTCACCTTCATACACTCTTCGCACCTCTCTAACTACCTGAGCAGAAGACAAACAACTTATTCCAAAAGCCATTCCACCTTCCTTTACATTCGGGCATGAAATGTTTAGTTCTATTCCGGGTATTTTATCTAAGCAATTTAACTTTTCAGCGGTGAAAATATAGTCTTCAACAGTCGATCCTGACACATTCACAAATACATTTGTATCGATGTCCTTTATAGTTGGATAAATTTGATCAATAAAGTAGTCAACTCCCTTATTTTGCAGTCCCACAGCATTTAACATGCCTGAAGGAGTCTCTGCCATGCGTGGATATTCGTTCCCTTGCCGACTGCGAAGTGTAGTACCTTTCACAATTATACCACCAATTCTCACTATGTCTATGAAGTCCGAATACTCTGTACCATAACCAAATGTTCCCGATGCAGTCATCACCGGATTTTTCATTTGTAATTTACCTAATTTTACCTTTAAATCTACCATTTCAACTTTGTAATATTAAACACAGGTCCTTCGGTACACACGCATACATGTCCTTCGGTTGTATCGGTTACACAACATAAACAAGCGCCAAAGCCACAGGCCATGGTATTCTCTAAAGAAACTTCGCAAAAAGCGTTTATTTGAGCCGCATACGACGCTACAGCCTTCATCATGGGTGTAGGTCCACAAGAATAAATTGTATCAAAATTCAGTTCTCTAAAAATAGAATGCTGAGTTACCAACCCACGTTCTCCGTATGAACCATCTTCGGTAGTTGTGTAAACATTTCCGAAACGTTCAAATTCACACAATTGCAATAGATTGTCTTTCGAACGGCCTCCAAGCAGAAAATTACAGGCATATCCTTTGTTTTTCAGGTACGAACCCCAGAAAAGCAGAGGTGCAACTCCCACTCCGCCACCTACCAAAAGTATTCTTGAATCCTTTTTTTCGGGTAAAGTAAAACTATTTCCGAGTGGAAACAATAGATTAACTAATTCTCCGGCTCTTAGTTCACACATTTTTCGGGTTCCATCACCTACTATCTGAATCAGTAACCAAAGTTCATTCGCCTCATAATCAACATAATTGATTGAAATCGGACGCCTTAAAAACGTGTTTGGAGAATTATCAACCCGCACTTCGACAAATTGACCGGGCAACATAGTTGGTAGTTTTTCGGTCGATGTCAGAATAAGTAAGGAGCATTGGTTGTTTAATGATTTATTATTTTTTACAACCAAATCGAGCATGAATTTCTTCATCAGGATTATTTATTTGTTTATCAGTAACTTAAAAATAAGAAACCGACAATTGTTTGAGCTGTTTTTATTGTGCAAAATTACACAAATATCCCGATATGGCAAAAAAGAACATCTAAAGCCTGAAGAATGATCTGATTCTTTACTCATTCATTACTTCCGGTTGCTAAGAATAGAGTTCAGGTAGAATTTTACAAACGAATTCTCTCGAATTTTTAAATTAACTGTTTAGTTCGGCTGAAATTCCTGGAAAGTATTATCAGTATAATAAACAATAATCTTTTTTACAGTTTTACCGGGCAGTTCAATTTTTTGAATTTCCACTACAGGCGATTGCATAGTGTTTGAAGTCGGTCGTTCAACAGAAATTTCATTTTTTTTCTGAATGCTCTCATTAGACGAATTGGTTTTTAATACGCTTTTTGGAGTGTATTCTTCTGATTTTTTGATATTTTCATCCAAAGAATCGAATAATGTAGGCGTCTGAGAATGCTTTTCCTGTCGATACATCGTACCAATATCCAAAATAAGCCACTCTGGGTTAATGGTACGGAAACGATTCATGATTTTTTTCAATACATCAAGGCTTGGTTTATTACGACCATTTAATATATGAGATAGAGTGGAGCCTTGTATGCCAATCTCGGTAGCAAATTGAGCCGAATTCAAATTTTCGGCCTGCATGATCTTTTCAATTTTGTCTTTCTCTTCCATAATGCCATATATATTTGTGAATTTATCTATTTCAATCACGATACAAATATATGTGAATTGTTTCACTTATGCAAACTAATTACATTTGTAATATTATCTATTTGTAAATTTACATTTGTAAAGACGCAATTTATGCAACATTAGATAGTAATTATAGAATTAAATGCTTGTTAAATAGTTATTATAAATTGACTTTTAACAATAAATACTGATATAAACATTAAGTTTAGATATTAAACTATAAATACATTGAAATACAAATATTTATATGTACATTTAATCGTTTTGTGTATATAATACGACTTATTATTACTTATGTGAATAATGAATTAAACTATATTATTATATATACACATTATAATGTTGATTATAAGTAATATAAAACTATATTTTATTAGAATAATTATATTATCCAATGGTAATTTTATAATTGTACTGTTATTTACTTATGTGAATTATATTGGCACAGATATGTGAATATACAACTAAATTATTTGATATATTTTTGTGAATAAACTTAATGTATTTACAAATGGAATATAACGCTCCTCTTTAAAAAGTATTTATGTGAATTACCAATGTATCCAAGTCATTGTTGAAAAAAGCAGATTAAAAAAATCTATTATTATCCAAAAGATATTTGAATAAATTTATTGATACTCTGATTCAACATTATGGTAATTTACTCCTATGCAGGTACGAAAAACAGTATAGTTTACAGAATACAACAATTGACAACATTAGATAATTAATCTATTCGTCATATTATCAGATATTTACATCATATCTAAGTCGTTGAGAGTTCAATATTTGATTAGCGCTGTGTAATCCATCGTGGATAATTTAATCTCGGACCAAAAAAAAGAGTCCGAATCAAATTCGAACTCTTTTTTAAAGTATTTTTTTAGTATTTTTATTCTGCTGCCGAAGACACTCCTGCCAATTCCTGATCGACCAAAATACGACCACAATATTCGCAAACAATAATTTTCTTACGAAGGCGAATATCTAACTGACGTTGAGCAGGAATTTTATTGAAGCATCCCCCACAGGCATCGCGTTGTACATATACAACAGCTAAACCATTACGGGCATTTTTACGGATACGCTTAAAGGCAGTCAGTAAACGTGGCTCAATCAACGATTCAATTTGTTTGGCATGCTCGCGAAGTCTTTCTTCTTCTTGTTTTGTTTCTGCAACGATTTCGTTCAACTCCCCCTTCTTCTGTTCCAAGTCAAGTTTGCGTTCTGCCAATTGATCTATTGTAACTTTTTGTTCAGCCAACTTATTTTCTTTGGCTGCAGTATATTCCCGAATTCTTTTTTCACACAATTCGATTTCCAGCGTTTGAAACTCGATTTCTTTGGAAAGATTATCGTATTCACGATTATTACGCACATTCTCTTGTTGCTCTTTGTAACGATCAATTTTTGTACGAGCTTCTTCTATTTCAATTTTTTTACTTGTTATTGTAGCTTGAATATCAGCTATCTCCGTTTCAAAATGTTCGAGACGGGTATTCAAACCGATAATTTCGTCTTCCAGGTCCTGCACTTCGAGGGGTAATTCGCCGCGCAATATTTTGATTTCATCAATCTGCGAAACCACCTTTTGAAGATCGTACAAGGCAAATAATTTCTCTTCGATGGTGATTTCTTTTTCTGCTTTTGGTTCTGTAGCCATATTGATTACAAATAATTTATGGGATTTGTATTAATATCTGAAATTTGGACTGCAAATGTAGGCATTTTTTTTGTAATTATCTCATAAAAAATGTCTTTTGTGAATTGTTCACTTTCAAAATGTCCAATATCAGCGATTAAAATGTGGTTCTCTGCTTCAAAAAATTCATGATATTTAAAATCTCCTGAAATATAGACATCGGCACCGGCTCCGATAGCAGCCGAAATGAGCGAACTTCCTGAACCGCCACACAATGCAACTTTTCTGATTTTTTTATTGAGCAACCCGGTGTGCCTGATAACAGCAATATTGAATATAGATTTTAATTTTCCCAGAAATTCAAATTCATCTACCGCCTCGGGTAATTCACCTAAAATGCCTGCTCCAAACTGATTCCATACATTCTGTAACGGAAACAGATCATAAGCAGGTTCTTCATAAGGGTGAGATTGAATCAAGGCTTCCACCACCTTGTGTTTTAGATAAACAGGCAGAATCACTTCTAACCGCACTTCACTCTCCGAATGCAACACTCCCGGTTGACCGACGAATGGATGAGCATCTTCGTTGCCCCGAAAGGTACCAATACCTTCAACATTGAAACTGCAGGCATCATAATTACCTATATGTCCGGCGCCTGCTTCAAAAAGCGCCTCCCTCACGCCGTAAGCATGAAGCTTGGGTACAAATGTGACCAACTTAAGCAGCATGTCTGGCTTAGCTATCAATACCTGCCTGTTGTTAAGTCCGATTTTATCTGCCATTTTTCCACTTACTCCACCTAACACGTTATCCAGATTGGTATGCGCGGCATAAATAGCTATATCGTTTTTAATGGCTTTTATTACACAGCGTTGTACTTCATTTTGTCCTGTAAGTCGTTTGAGTCCGGTGAAAATAAGCGGGTGATGCGAAACAATCAGATTACAGTTTTTACGGATGGCTTCATTTATCACGTCTTCGGTTACATCTATCGATATTAATACCGCTGTAACTTCCATTTCCTTACTGCCAACCAAAAGGCCGGCATTGTCGTAGCTTTCTTGCAAGGCAAGCGGAGCTTCGGCTTCGATAAGATCTGTTATGAATTTAACGTTCATATAAATGCAAGTTTCTATTGTGTTTTTACCCTTAGCATAGGCGCTAAAGCTGACTTTACAACTGTTTATCTATTCAAAAACAAGTATTGATTTTATTTTGTTTCTTCAGCTTTCTCTGCTTCAATAAATTCAGTTATATTACTATTTATCAATAAATTATACCAAGTGATTAATTTACGTATATCACTTGGATAAACCCGTTCCCGATCGTATTCAGGTAAAATTTCGGCCATATATTCCCGTAAAAGATTATTATCTGATTTGGCATCAACCGGACAAATCGCTCCATTCTCTTTGACCTTGATTTTTTCCAACACTTTTCCTAAAGGGACTTCTTCGGTCTCGGTGAAAATAGCTATATCTCCCAAAGAAACTACTTTATCTTTGGTGTATGCAGGTATTCGTTTGCCATCAATCAACGATTCAACAATTAACATGTTCTTTCCCTGTGAAACAAGCTTAAAAAGTCCGGGTTTTCCGGTTACTGATAGAATTTCTTTTAACATAATCTATATTTATTATATATTCATTGTGAACAAAAAGTGTTTAATTCTGAGGGTATAAATTGAATTCCCGAACCCAATATTGATTTTTTTGAACTTGCAAAATTAATATATTTTCTATTTAACCAATTATTCATTTCCATAAGATAAATAAATTATGGCGAAAGCAAATTAAAATTTTGACAAACTTATACTCTTAAAGCAGGTAGATTTAATTTAAATAATTGAATTACAGGTATATGAATCGCCTTAAGTCCGGCAATCTTATTTTTCCTTCATAAATAGCTTTTCCTATAATAACAGCCGGTACCCGGGCTTCTTCAAGTTGCTCAATATCTTCAACTGAACTCACTCCACCACTTGCAATCAGATACATATCAGGCTCATTGACAAGCATTTTCTTGTATAAATCCAACGCTGTACCCTGTAACATGCCATCTTTACTGATATCGGTACAAATTACTTTGGAAATCCCCATTTTTATATATTTTTGAACAAAAGGAATTAAATCAAGTTCTGTCGTTTCAATCCATCCGCCGACTGCTATCTTTTCATCTTTCACATCGGCGCCCAAAATAATTTTATCGCCGCCAAATTTATTTATCCAACTTGCAAACACTTCGGGCTGGCGCACAGCAATACTCCCGCCCGTTATCATTTTGGCGCCCGATTCAAAGGCTATCCGCAAATCATCATCACTTTTCAGACCGCCCCCAAAATCGATAATCAAATCTGTTTGGGCAGCAATTTGTTCGAGCGCCTTATGATTGACAATATGATGCGCTTTTGCTCCATCCAAATCGACCAAATGCAACCGGCGAATACCTGCATCACTGAACATTTTCGCCACTTCGAGCGGGTTTTCGTTATATACCTTTTTTTGGGCATAATCGCCCTGCGACAGGCGAACACATTTTCCATCAATTAGATCGATGGCCGGAATAATTTCTATCACTTTAATAAGTTTGTGCTAACTAACAAGCAAATAAATTCTTGGTGTTTTTATTAAAAAACAAAAGTACAAAAAAAATACTTCATATTTTACCCAATTTTAAAACCACCAGATCAACAAGGCTACAATTACCAATGCCGGAAGCATATTCATGATCCGTAGTTTCTTTATCTCGAGGATATTAATCCCTAAACCCATCAACATAATTCCTCCCACACTCGTAAGCCCCTGAATAATTTCATCAGTGAAGAATGAACCGGCATACATAGCCAACAGCGTCAGGGCTCCCTGAAAAATAAGCAAGGGAATAGCCGATACAATGACACCGAAACCAAATGCCGAAGCCAGCAACATGGCCGAGAAAAAATCCATCAACGATTTGGTAAACAGTAAATCAGACGAACCACCCGTGCCTTCTTGTATAGTTCCCAAAATAGTCATCGAACCGATACAAAATAAAAGAAAAGCCGTTACCAATCCTTCGGAAAATTTTTTATTACCTATGCGGAAACGTTTTTTCAGGTATTCGCTTAATCGCTCCGCTCCCGCTTCAATATTCATCCATTCGCCAAGCAACGAACCAATAGCCAGGCTCCCCACCACAATCAATATGTGATCCATTTTTACCACCATGGTTATGCCGATAGCCAGCGTAAATAACCCAACTGCCTGAAAATAAATGGTTGTAACCCGTTCAGACATATTCTTTTTCAAGAGTAAGCCGATTGTTCCTCCCATTATTACCGCAGCTGTATTGACAAGCGTTCCGACCATAATTTGAATTAAAGTTTGAAAATGAATAAATTTGAAAACGGAAAGTGCAAAAGTAACAAAATTTACAATATCAACCCTATCAGGAATATAAAACACACAGTTGACATCAATGAATTTTAAGAAATCCCTGTTTTATTGTTTTTAGTCTGTTTTATTTTGACAGCGGACATCACCCCAATTGTTAAATTTCCTTCTACGGATTCCAATCCAATAGAAACCAGTTTTCCTTCGAAGTACTGATTTGTTTTGAACATAATAATACAAGTTGTTTTAAAAAATAGGTCTTCTTGGTCAGTTGTAATCAATCTTTAAAGCAGCACAAAGGTAGAATTTTAAAGTAAATGACCCAACTATATATTTTTTTTCAAGTAAAAGATTTTAATTCTCATATTTTTCAATCCTGACTGGTTTTCTGGATTGAAAAAGGGGAACAAATTTCTATTTTGAGGCTAATAACCCAGCAATTTGCAACAAAACAAAGACAAGACTTTTTTTATTCCTTGTTTTCATTGTCTTTTCCGGATTGTTTACTAACTTAGCACATCGAAAAAAGGAGAAGATAATTTACATTTAATAGGTTTGAACAACATTAATATTGTGCTTATAATCAAACTATTATTTGTTAATTATCATTTATCAATCAAATATGGCTTCATTTCTCTACCGCATAGCACAAACTTACTATGAAAAATACGACTCTGAAATCAGCCGTTTCACCTTCGTTTTCCCCAATCGACGGGCAGGGCTGTTTTTCCGGCGTTATTTAGCCTCCATTGCCGACAAACCGCTCTTTTCTCCTGAAATACTTACTATCAACGAATGTTTTGCATCTGCCTCGTCGTGGCAAATTGCCGACCGGCTAAGCAATTTGTTCCGGCTTTACCGTATTTACAAAGAACTAAGCGGAAGTGACGAAAGTTTTGACTCATTTGTTTTTTGGGGCGAAATGTTGTTGTCCGATTTCGAGGATGTGGATAAATATCTTGTCGATGCCCGGCAGTTATTTACCAATATTACCGAACTGAAAGAAATAGACCGGCTATTTAATATCTATTCCGAAAAACAGATCGAAACCATCCGGCAATTTTGGAAAAATTTTGTGCCCGTTACTGAAGGTAAAACTTCGGAAGATTTCATAGCCACGTGGAAAATATTATATCCCGTATATGAGCAGTTTAACAAAGAACTGACAGCCGAAGGAACAGCCACCGAAGGTATGATATGCCGCGATGTGGCCAACAGGCTTCATCGCAAAGAAGATATTACGGAATGGGAAAATAAACAATTCGTATTTATCGGATTCAATGCACTCAATCCTTGTGAACGAAAGTTGATGGTAGAACTGCAGAAACGTGGTCAGGCTGATTTTTACTGGGATTACGAAGCCGATGAATTGCGTGATACGGACAATCCTGCGTCCATATTCTATGCTGAAAATATCCATATTTTCCCTTCAAAGTTTGTTATCGAACCCTTTGTGGAATCGCTGAATAACAAGGAAATTGAATTAATAGCCGTACCTTCGGCTGTGGGTCAGGCTAAGCAGGTTTTTTCCATTCTGAATAAACTTTATCCCGAAAACGATAACAACGACAACTGGATAAACACAGCCGTGGTTTTGCCCGACGAAAGTTTACTCGTTTCCCTCCTTCATTCCATCCCCGAACAGATACGGAAGGTGAACGTTACCATGGGATTCCCGTTAAGCGCTACACCCGTTTCGGGACTGATCGAACATATTTTTGAACTTCAACGCCGGGTACGCGTCTCAGGCAATAAAGCAAGTTTTTATCATCAAACGGTATCCAATATACTTAATCATCAGTATATTGCCATACTTTGCGGGAATGAAGCGCAAAATATCAGTCGGAAAATGTCTGAAAACAATTGGATTTATGTCGATGCCAACGAACTGAAAAAAAACGAACTACTCTCAGTTATATTTTGCCCTCAATCGGATGTAAAAACTTTTCTGCCCTATTTGCTCGATATTATCCGTCAACTGCAAAAAGGATGGCAACATTCATCCGATGAATCGCGAAGTTATGACACTGAATCAGACTTCCTGTATCAATACTATATCACCATCAACCGCATGGTGGAGATTATGAAAAATATGCCGGCCGAAATTGAAATGAATATGGATACACTGATGCGACTCACACGTCAGTTAACTGCCGGCATTTCCATTCCTTTCGTGGGCGAACCGTTGGACGGATTGCAGGTGATGGGCATGCTCGAAACACGTGGACTGGATTTCGAAAATCTGATTATCACTTCATTCAATGAGGGAGTCTTTCCTAAAAAAAGCCAATCGAACAGTTTTATACCTTATAATCTGCGTCGGGGCTTCGATTTACCTACTTTTGAACATTATGATGCCATTACGTCTTACAATTTTTACCGGCTTATCCACAGGGTCAAACGTATCTTTTTTCTTTACGATTCGCGCACCGAAGGCGTACAAACGGGCGAAGTGAGCAGATTTATACATCAACTGCATTATCATTACGGCGTCAGAATTCAACGGAAAACCGTTTCTTATGACATTTCGTTCGATAATCCGCAAAAAATACAGATCGACAAAACACCGGAAGTGATACGCAAGCTGGAACTTTTTCTTTCAGAAGAAGAAAATGCCAAATCGCTATCAGCCAGTTCGATAAAGAGTTATATAGAGTGTCCGTTGCAGTTCTACCTCACACAGGTAGAAAATGTGGAGCAGATTGACGAAGTAAAAGAAACCATCGAGGACAATATGTTTGGCACCCTGTTTCATGCCACCATGGAATATCTGTATCAACCCTATAAGGGAAAAATGATTCAACCGGATGAATTCAATAAGCTGATAGTCAAAACCCTACATATTGACAACCAAATTAACCGGGCATTTTGTGAAAAATATTTCAAAAAAAAATATGATGAAAGCCTGGCGCTTGAAGGGAACAACCTGTTAATTGCACGTGTTATCCGTAAATATATCCTGCAAGTGCTCCGAACCGACAAACAATATGCACCATTCCGTTATATCGATTCCGAAAAACGTTGCAAAATACGTTATCCCATTTCGAAAGGAGACGTCAATCTGAAGGGTTTTATCGATCGGATTGACGAAAAAGAAGGCCGCATCCGCATCCTCGATTATAAAACCGGCAGCGGTAAACTCGAATTCCGCAGTTGGGACGAAGTATTTGAGCACAACAATGATAAACGACCAAAATATGTTTTGCAGACTTTCCTGTACGGACTTTTTTACCAAAAAGAAGCAGAAGGCAAAACCATAACTCCCGGCATTTATTATATGCGCGATGTGTTTAAAGAAGGCTTTGTAACCGAAATGCGCTTTAGACCCGATAGTAAAACCAACATTGTAGTCGATGATTTTGCAGAGTTTGAGGAGGAATTCCGTACACGCTTAACAGCCTGTCTCGAGGAAATATTCGATCCAGCTGTGCCTTTTGTACAATCAACAAGTAACGAACCCTGCAAATACTGTCCATATATAGGAGTATGTAACAGATAATGAATTAATTAATTGATGCTTAAAATAAATCATATCAAAAAAAACATGAATATCGAAATAGAACGTAAATTCCTGGTAACCGGCGAATACAAACAATTTGCCCATAAATCGTACCATATCACGCAGGGATATTTATCCTCCGTACCGGAGCGAACCGTGCGTATCCGCCTAAAAGGAGAAAAAGGCTTTATTACGATAAAAGGCAACAGTAACGAATCGGGGTTGAGCCGCTTCGAATGGGAAAAAGAAATTAATGCCAGTGATGCCCGCCAATTGTTACTCCTTTGCGAAAACGGAATAATTGACAAAACACGCTATGAAATTGAATTCAACGACAAAACATTCGAAGTCGATGAGTTCCATGGCGACAATGAAGGTTTGACAATTGCCGAACTGGAACTTGGTTCTGAAAATGAATTATTTAAAAAACCCGAATGGCTGGGGGAAGAAATTACCGGAAATAAACGATATTACAACAGCTACCTGAGTAAACATTCTTATAAAAATTGGTAGATAATAGGGAAAATTAGAAACAAATATTTTATTTTTGTAGAACTATTGAATAAATATACACATATTAAAGAGTGAATAAATCTAAAAACAGGCATTAAAAAGACTATGGTTTATCCCAAATAAATTAATTTTGTCCCTATATCGAGGTTTATTCCCCACTTTCTTGCTTTTTGTGCAATAATTATTTTCCTTTGCAATAAAGTTTGAAAAAATAAATGCCAAAAAGTTGACAACAAAACAAGCAACAATAGAAGTTCTGTTTTTCAACCTGATAATAAATTTATTAATTAAATGAAAAAACTATTTTTTATTTCATGTATCCTTTTCTTTTCAGTAATGATTCTAAGAGCTCAAAATGAACTTTATCAGAAAAAGGAATACATTTTCAAAAACGACACCTTACGTTACAGGATTCTCTACCCCGAAAATTACGATTCATCAAAATCATACCCATTGGTATTGTTTCTCCATGGTTCAGGCGAACGTGGTAACGATAACGAAAAGCAACTCGTTCATGGCTCTTCGTTATTTGCCAATCCCGAAAACAGGACAAAATTCCCGGCTATTGTTGTATTCCCGCAATGTCCCGAAAATCAATATTGGGCGCCTATTAATTCGCGTAATGATGGATTCAGCTATGTTAATACAAAAAAACCTACTGAACCAATGCAAATGGTTATACGTTTGATAAAAGAATTAAAGAAAAACGAGGCTGTTGATAAAAAAAGGATTTATGTGTCGGGGCTTTCGATGGGCGGAATGGGTACCTACGATTTAATATGTCGTTATCCTAAAACCTTTGCAGCCGCCATTCCTATTTGCGGCGGGGTAAGTTTAGACAGACTCAAAAAAGTAAAAAGAATGCCCATTCGTATTTATCATGGCTCAGCAGACGATGTTGTTTCACCGGAACATTCCCGAAATGCCTATACGGAATTGAAAGCAAACGGATCGCAAACAGTTGAATTAATTATTTTTCCGGGGGTAGGGCATAATAGTTGGGACAATGCATTTGCACAACCCGATTTTCTGAGTTGGATGTTTTCAAAAAAATTAAAGTAATCATTTATAATATAATAAACAAGAATCTAATCATTTATTCTAATTCGGAGCAAAGTAAAATAATTTTAAAAATACACACATTTATTTTTTAAGTGCAATTTTAATGACCTTTGCAAACCAATATAAAATTAAAACACAATGGCAAAATTTAAAGGTGCAGTAGTGGTAAATACCGAGCGTTGTAAAGGATGCGACTTATGCGTTGTAGCCTGTCCATCAACGGTTTTATCTCTATCAAACGAAGCAAACTCAAAAGGATTTAACTTTTCAAACATGTCCGATCCCGAATCTTGTACAGGATGTGCGGCATGTGCGTATGTATGTCCCGATGCGTGTATAACAGTTTACAAAGTAAAGGTTCAATAGACAATAAAAACCAGGAATTGAACGAAATCAATTAAAAAACATCAGTAATGAATACAGATAAAAAACAAAATAAAGAAGAAGTTAGATTAATGAAGGGCAACGAAGCAGTTGCTCATGCAGCTATTCGCTGTGGTTGCGATGGATATTTCGGTTATCCTATTACACCTCAATCGGAAATAATGGAAACGCTTATGGAACTCGAACCCTGGAATACCACCGGAATGGTAGTATTACAGGCCGAAAGTGAAACGGCTTCTATCAATATGGTCTACGGAGCCGCCGGTTGTGGCAAAAAAGCGATGACCTCGTCATCGAGTCCGGGCATTAGTTTAATGCAGGAAGGAATTTCTTACATGGCAGGAGCCGAATTGCCTTGCGTAATCGTAAACGTGATGCGCGGAGGTCCGGGATTAGGAACAATTCAACCCAGTCAGGCCGATTATTTTCAAACTGTTAAAGGCGGAGGGCACGGCGATTATAAAATGATTACCCTTGCGCCTGCTTCCGTTCAGGAAATGGCCGACTATACCGTTATGGCTTTTGATCTTGCTTTCAAATACCGCACTCCAACTATGGTTTTGGCCGACGGGGTCATTGGTCAAATGATGGAAAAAGTAGTGCTTCCTCCCTTTCAACCCAGATGGACTGAAGAAGAGATCAAACAAAATGCACCTTGGGCAACTTTGGGCAAAACGCCCGACCGTAAACCGAATATAATCAACTCACTGCGTATGGATGCAAACGATATGGAAGAGCTCAATATACTTTTGCAGTCACGTTACCGCGAAATTGAAAAAAAAGAAGTATTGTTTGAAGAATTTGATTGCGATGATGCCGAATATCTGATCGTAGCTTTTGGAATCAGCGCCCGTATCTGTCAGAAAGCGGTTAAATTAGCAAAGAAAGAGGGAATCAAAGCCGGACTTTTGCGTCCTATCACCCTTTATCCTTTCCCGATTGAAGTATTGAAAAAATATGCCGAAAAAGTAAAAGGTATGCTTTCCGTTGAAATGAACGCCGGACAAATGGTTGAAGATGTTCGATTGGCTGTTAACGGGAAAGTACCTGTTGAATACTTTGGGCGTATGGGCGGAATCGTACCCACGCCGGATGAAGTAGTTGAAGCATTGAAAAATAAACTGATTAAATAAAATAATTTGAACAAGTTGACTAAGTTTTTTCAAAACTTCCTGACTTTTCAAACTTTATGAACTTTATAAACTCTAAATAAAATGAATATATCCGAAATAATTAATCCCGCCAATTTGGTTTTCGATAAACCTAAAGTTATGAATGACACCCCTATGCACTATTGCCCGGGTTGTAGTCACGGCGTTGTACACAAATTAATTAGTGAAATAATTGAAGAAATGGACATTCAGGACAAAACCATTGGAATTGCACCTGTTGGATGTGCCGTTTTTGCTTATCAATATCTCGACATCGACTGGCAGCAGGCTGCCCATGGCCGCGCACCGGCTTTGGCAACGGCAGTAAAGCGTCTTTTACCAGATCGTTATGTGTTTACATACCAAGGCGATGGAGACTTAGCTTCTATTGGAACTGCCGAAACCATCCATGCTTGCAACAGGGGTGAAAATATCGCTATCATTTTCATTAACAACGGAATTTATGGCATGACTGGAGGTCAAATGGCTCCCACTACTTTAAAAGGCATGAAGTCATCTACTTCGCCCAATGGACGCGATATTCCAAGAAACGGTAATCCGTTTAATATCACCAATCTTTTGGCTCAACTTGAAGGAACCTGTTACGTAACGCGTCAGGCGGTTCATACGGTTGCATCTGTCCGCAAGTGTAAAAAGGCAATTCAAAAAGCCTTGGAAAATTCTATGCTTAATAAGGGAACTTCGATAGTTGAAGTCGTTTCAACCTGTAGTTCCGGTTGGAAAATGACGCCGGCTGAATCGAATAACTGGATGGTTGATAATATGTTCCCTGAATATCCAATGGGAGATTTAAAGAATATTTAACCGGATTGATTAATTGAATAAGACTCCGTTCTTTTTTAAATTTTTAGTTAGTTAATCAGAACATAAACAATATTTTCTTAATTGCACACATGCAATGACCGATAAAGCAAAGAATTCATTTATGCAATTGTACATTGTAAATTCTAAAATTGTAAATTAAATAATATGACAGAAGAAATCATAATAGCCGGATTTGGAGGACAGGGAGTTCTCTCAATGGGTAAAATTTTAGCATATTCAGGTTTGATGCAAGACCAGGAAGTAAGCTGGATGCCATCTTATGGACCTGAACAACGTGGGGGAACCGCCAATGTAACGGTTATTCTGAGCGACGAACGAATCAGCTCGCCAGTGTTAAATAGCTACGATACAGCAATCGTTTTAAACCAACCCTCGCTTGATCGTTTCGAAAGCAAGGTGAAGCCCGGAGGAACGCTTATTTTTGACGGGAATGGTTTTCACAAGTTTCCTACGCGAACCGACATCAACGTTTACCGAATTGATGCAACCGAATATGCTTATGCTAACAACGCCGCTAAAACAATGAACATGATTATTTTAGGCGGATTACTGAAAATAAGACCCATTGTTTTGGTTGAAAATGTATTGAAAGGGCTTAAAAAATCATTACCCGAACGTCATCACCATTTGCTGGAAATGAACGAAAAAGCTATTCATATAGGAATGGATTTAATCAAAAAAGTAAATTGAAAAGAAATAAAACGCTGCAAACTTAAATGTTTACAGCGTTTTATTATAAGAAAGTCGCCTTTTTAATGTGTAGAACTCTTTTTTGGTGGATAAATTCATTGTTTAATCGTTTTCACCACTACCCAGTTGTTTTTCTCTTTGTAATCAATTAGCTGAAGATTATTCCGGTTAGCCTCGGCTTCGATAAGCGGGATGTCTTCTTTATAAAATCCGCTCATATACAACTCTCCCCCTTTCGACAAACAAGCAGCATATTTTTCCATGTCGGTCAGTAAAATATTCCGGTTGATATTGGCTAATATAATATCGAAATGCAATCCATCGAGCAACTCAGCTCCACCAAGTCTGACTTCAATACCTTTCACCTGATTGAGTTCGACGTTCTCCACCGAATTTTCAGTACACCATTTATCAACATCGATAGCAACTATATTTTTAGCTCCGCGCATTGCAGCCAGAATAGCCAATATCGCAGTACCACAACCCATATCAAGCAAAGTTTTATCTTCAACATCCATTTTCAAAAGCTCCCCGATTACCAAACTGGTGGTTTCGTGATGACCTGTTCCAAAAGCCATTTTCGGGTCAATGACTATATCATATTTTGCCTGAGGAATATTTTTATGAAAAGAACTGTGAATAACACATTCATTCCCAATGACAATGGGTTCAAAATAGTGTTTTTCCCACTCTTCATTCCAATTTTTCGTTTCAATTTGCGTAACTTTGTAGTCGATGGTAGCTTCAAACACAAAATCGGCCAAAAGTTCTTTCAATTGATTTTCGTTAAATAAACCGGAGGGAATAAAAGCATCTATGCCTGTTTTGGCAGGCGCAAAACTGTCGAAACCGATTTCACCGAGTTCAGATGCTAACACATCGCATATATACTCCTCATAAGGTTCAATGGAGAAAGTTACTTGAATAAAGTCCATAATATTTCTATGATAAAAATTTGATCAAAGTGATGACAGGTAAAAGTAATAATAATTTCTAAAAATACAAACCAATTGCATGGAAATCTGTTTTTATTATAACTTTGCCTAATATTCACAAGTTACCGGATGACTAACCGAATTTCTGCAATTTGCTAAAACAAAACAATATCAATTTATCTATTGACTATCACATGCTTAACTTATCCATTTCTACAAGAACTGATATATACTTTTTTATTCTGAAAAACTTTAATTTAATCCATAATATCAAGCCGAATGGCATGATTATTGCTAATTTTCTATAAAAAAAAACACCACTTTAAACATAGGAGGTAATATTATGAAACCAACCATTTTACTTCTGCTTTTCACTCTGATTTTTCCAATCGGAGTTTATAGCCAAAACCCTGAAATTATCGATGACGTTTACTTCAGGCCGGAAGATGCAACAAAAACGGCTAAAGCGCCTGTTAAAAAGAAAGCTACATATAAAAACGGAGCCAGAGAAATTATATTTATCGATCGTGATACCGTAGAAATCGTAACTCCTGATTCAACTTATCTATTGGCTCAAGCCAACGATAGTACCGAATACGCCGAGAATGAAGAAGGTTATTATCTGAATGAATTTAAGGGTTCTCAGTCCGATTTGGAATATGCTGAACGTATTCGTCGTTTTCATAATCCCAAATATACAATTTTTATTGGCGACCCGAATTATAACGACATATACTTCCTGGATAATTTCGACTGGAATGTTTATGTTGATGGTTCGTATGCTTATATTACACCTACATGGACAAATCCATACTGGTTCGATTATGCATATCGTCCCTACAGCTACAACAGTTGGTATTGGCGAAACAGTTGGTACTCGCCTTATTCGTATTACGGCGGATGGGGATACAATCCATGGAGTTATAATTATTACGGCGGATGGGGATATCCATATTACGGATATTATGGATATTACGATTATGGCTGGGGCTCTCCTTATTATTACGGATACGGATACAACAACTATTGGGGAGGCGGATATTACAATGGAAGAAACTACAACAGAAACAATCCTGCATACAACGAAGCTAACCGTAGATCAACCGGCAATGCACGCTCATCAGAGGAAGGAAGCCGCAGAATATCGTCAACAACAATTGGGGGTGGTAGTGGCATCAGAACGTCGTCCGCAATTCGCAGCAATTATACTGCCATAAGCGGAACAAATGCCAACAAAACAATCACCAATTCAAGAGGGACAAGATCTGTTGGCTCATCTACAGGCAGTAGTATCAGAAGTGAAAATACCGGTTTGAACAATCGTTCGGTAACAAACAGAAACACAACCGAAAACACGTCAATTACAAGAACAGGAAGCACCCGTAATTCATCAACATTCAACACGACAAACAGAAACGGAAATACAAATACGACGATTGACCGAGGTACAACAGACCAGACAACGCGCCCGACCTACTCAGGAAGAACTTCAACAACACCCGGGAGAACCTATTCAACAAGAGCCTCAACTACGCCACGTTCTAATTATTCAACCGGAAGTCCGTCAACGACACGATCGAGCTCAAGTAGCAGTGTTACGCGTCGTACCGAATCGTCGGGCAGTTCAAACAGCACATATCGTTCGTCGAGCCCAAGTCCGTCAAGTTCTTCATCATCCGGTTCATATTCAAGCGGAAGCAGTGGTGGTAGCTCACGCAGTTCGGGAGGCGGCTCAGGCGGAGGAAGGAGATAATCCGTTTGTTTCCAAAGCATAAAGTAAACTATATTCAGTTTTAATATAATAAACTAACTATATGAAACGTACATTAATGGTTTTGACAGTTGCACTCAACTGTTCTATCCTGTTTTCACAAACTTTATTCGATGCGCTTAAAATATCTGATAACGATATAATTGGTACCGCGCGTTACTCAAGTATGGCAGGAGCATTCGGCGCTTTAGGCGGAGATCCTTCAGCTATCAAAGATAATCCTGCCGGACTTGGCATTTATCGTAAATCGGAACTGACCTTAACAGCCGATGCACTTATGCAAACGAATTCGTCGGTTTGGAACGAACAGTCGGCTAACGATAACAAATACAATGTAGGAGTAAACAACTTCGCTTTTGTACTGGCGCTACCCACCTGGAGAAGTAATAATGGATACAACGGTTTCTTAAGTTCAAATTTTTCATTTTCATACAATAAACTGAAAAATTTTAATCGGAACGTCAACATTAAAAGCAATGCAGCCTCATCGTCGATGACTGACTATTTTGGCTATTTTACAGGTAAGCTGTCCGACAACGATCTGGAATGGGATAATTATCCTCAGTATGGGTACGATTCGCCTTTCGACAATATTAATTTACCCTGGATGTCTGTTATGGCTCATTTCGGCCGGCTGATTTCGCCTAGCAACGATCTGAATACAGGTGAATTAATTGAATGGACTTCATTTTTGGATCAGGGAGAACAAGTAACTCCTTCCTATATGCTTCAGGAACAAGGAAGTGTTAATGAATTTGCTTTGGGTTGGTCGGGAAATTTCAGCAACAGATTTTATATTGGCGCCACTTTAAATTTTCAATCCATAAATTATCGATCAGACAGCAAATACAACGAAGCATTTGAAAACCCCGGTGGAATGACACTTGATAATACGGTAAAAACAACCGGGAATGGTGTAAACCTGAACTTAGGAGCCATTTTAGTTCCGCTTGATTTTATGAGAATAGGTTTAGCGCTTCATACACCCATGTTTTATTCGCTTACAACTTATAATTATTCAACACTTTCATTTAATTCATCCGTAGACGGAAATATTGAATCACCTGAAAATTATGTTGACTATCAACTTCAATCTCCTTTGCAATTCAATGTGAGTGCGGCGTTTCTTGTTGACAAACAAGGATTGATAAGCGCCGAGTATGTCTTTAATAACTACCGTGGCATGAAACTTTTGGATAAAAATGGGAATTCACAGGATTATGCAGCTGATAACGAAGATATAAATTCAATGCTCAATAATGCGAGAACCATTAAAATTGGCGGGGAATATAAATTAACCGATAACTTTTCACTCCGTGCCGGATATGCCAATACAAGCAGCATTACCAAAACAAATGCTACTAAATGGATGATACCTAATACCGCCCGAACCGATCCAGAGTTTTTCTTAAACAACAGAACAGACTACATTACAGTTGGTTTTGGTTACAGAGAAGCAAAGTGGTATTTCGACTTTGCCTATATAAATAAAGTACTTGACGAAAATTATTTTGCTTATAATGCGAGTGATATGAATCCTGACTATGCTACAAATCCTGCCGAAGTAAAAACCACCAATAATAATATTGTGTTTACCTTTGGTCTAAAATTTTAAGGATTAATACTTTACTTTTAAGAGTGTATTTAAAATTTTGTTTTATTTTATTTTGCTAAAAGGGGTTGATTTATTGACTCCTTTTTATTTTTCACGAAGTAATTTTTACCATAATACACCTTCATTGTAATTTACTGACAATTAAATTATTGGCGGTGTTTTAGAAAAGTATAATACAATAAAGTCTTATCAACAAGCACTATAACAGTATTAGGCGATAATTTAGTCTTTAATATTCTTGATAAGTGGTTTATAGTGTAGTTAGTGTTTGCAAGAAAACGCCGGGTTTTCTTTCTGAGAATAAGTAATAAAAACAGATAATCATATAATTTAAACGCCAATATCATGTCGAAAAACTCCGAAAACTCTTCGTACACAAGAGTAAAACCCTATAACGAAGATGAAGCGAAAACAGTCCAGCTTTCGCGTATGTTCAACACCATTTCGGGACAATACGACAAATTCAACGACTTGATGTCGTGGGGAATGGCGCGTGTGTGGCGTAAAAAAGCATTGCTCAGCCTGAAATCTTTCGACCCGAAAAAGATATTGGATGTAGCCACCGGAACAGGCGATTTTTCAATTAATGCTTTCAAATATCTCCGGCCCGACAGTATTATAGGCGTAGATATTTCGGATCAAATGATGTCAGTTGGTCGTGAAAAAATAAAAAAGGCTGGACTTGATCAAAAAATTCAATTCGAGAGACAGGATTGCTCTACGCTTACATTCCCCGACAACAGTTTCGATGCCGTCATTATTTCGTTCGGTATTCGCAATTTTGAAAAACTCGACGAAAGTCTTCAGCAAATCCGCCGTGTACTTAAACCGGACGGACATTTGCTTATTCTGGAAATGAATGAACCGCAAAAAGGATGGCTGCTGAAAGGTTATCAACTCTACACACGTGTTTTTGTGCGTATGACCTCGAAATTTCTTTCGAGCGACAGCCGTGCTTACGATTATCTGACCGCATCGATGCATGCTTTCGCGAGTGGGAAAAAACTGATTGCTGTCTTAGAGGATAATAAATTTAGCGTAAACAAGTACAAAAGCTTCACTTTCGGTGTGTGCAGCATGTATCTGGCGGAAAAACAATGATGAATACAATTGTCTATTCAAGAGATAAAACAGACAATACTATTGATAGCGGCATTATATGCACATACATGAATATTCATTATCTACTTCCTTAGTTTCGGGGCGTTACTCAGTGTTACACGGTGCAATTTTCCCGTTTTCCATCTAAAAGGATTGCTTATTGAATAAAAAAACAAGGAAATAGTCTTACTGTTGAAATTTGCTGTGTGGCAGGCTGCAGATTTGGAAAATAAATTTCAATACGTTCTCAGCCCAAAAATCAAGCTTCCTATTCTTACCATGGTACTCCCCTCCTCTATCGCCGGTTCAAAATCGTCGGACATGCCCATGGATATCTCTTTAAACGAACTATCAGATGCAAAATAAGTAGTTTTTACCGCGTCGAACAATTCTTTCAGGTTTTTAAATTCGGCACGAACCTGATTTTTGTTATCGGTGAACGTTGCCATACCCATGAGTCCGCAGATATTGACATTTCCGAGCGTTTTCCATTTACCGCTATCAAGAATTTCGAGTAATTCTTCAGGAGAAAAGCCAAATTTGGTTTCTTCTTTTGCAATATGTATCTGAAGCAGGCAATTGACTATACGATTCGCCTTTTCTGCCTGTTTATTGATTTCCACCAACAATTTATACGAATCCACTCCGTGAATCAATTCGACAAACGGAATGATGAATTTGATTTTATTTGTCTGTAAATGACCGATAAAATGCCAACGTATATCTTTAGGCAAACGTTCATACTTACCGCACATTTCCTGCACCTTACTTTCACCAAATATCCGCTCTCCGGCATGATAAGCTTCGAGCACCGCCTCGTCGGGGTGAAACTTGGATACACAAACCAACTGCACATGCGCCGGAATGTGTTTTCGAACGGATTGTAAGTTGTTTCTAATCATGATGGTTATGTGTTTCGAGTTATTTTTAGTCATTTGTTTACCCATAACGCCACGGACAATATCACGACTGAAAGAAGTAAATATCAGCAGAGCGAATAACGTTGCAGACGCTAACTATTCTTTCCCGTATTTATACA
Source organism: Paludibacter sp. UBA5753 (assembly GCA_002427615.1). GTDB lineage: Bacteria > Bacteroidota > Bacteroidia > Bacteroidales > Paludibacteraceae > Paludibacter. The sequence continues at coordinate 33,189 of DIFH01000125.1, read as the reverse complement.
CATCCATAATTGTTGTCTCGGTAATCAAAGCTATTTCGTAATCAGCCAGCGAGCCTTTCATGCCTTCAATAATACCTTCGAGCGCTTCTTTCATATCCGAAGCCTGCACCATCATGGTTACGCCGGTACGTTTTTCAATACCCTTTTCTTCGTCGAGAGTCACATAATTCACTCTCGAACGATACCATTTATCGCTATTCTCGTTAAAAAACATTTCGTTGATGCGCAAACGTTTGATATTGGCTACTTCGAATTCCCCGCTGATAAAAGGTTTCATTTCTTCTATAATACGTGCTTCTGCTTCGGTAAACGATAATGCATCAACCAGATAACTCTCACTCACTTTTGCTATTTTGCCTTCTTCGGCTGTTTTCTCATACTTAATCTTACATTCAAACCAGTTGTGCATACGTTTTTTTTTTACAATTTAATTATCCCGATAATTCGGGACAAGTTTTACAATTCGATATTTACGATAAGATTGCAATAGAATTCTATTCTTGTTATGTTTCTATTTTACAAGCTGATGTTTCATCAATTATGGTCTATTTCCCAATATGAACAGGAGTTGCGACATCCCTTCCTGGTGGAACTGCCCGCTATTTTCAAAGCATTACAAAGATAATATCTTTTGCTAAAACACAGGCATCAACTAAAATAAAAAAGTACTTTATAATATTGCCGGAGCAATAAATAAAGTACTTTTCTGATAATATCGGCTTAAAAAAATGTAATCGTCAGCGGCAATCAGCGATTATACCGGCTATTTTTACCGTCCGTTAGCCTTAAAAACCACTCCGACAGTTGCAATAATGATTTTTAAATCAACCAAAAGTGACCAATGGTCAATATAATCCAGATCCATGCTCATCCATTCCTTGAAAGAAACCTTATTGCGACCCCAAACCTGCCATTTACAGGTGATCCCGGGTTTCATGCTTAAACGCCGGAGTTGCGACCGCTCATATTGTTTCACTTCCCGTAACAGTGGCGGACGCGGGCCCACTACCGACATCTCGCCTTTGATAACATTCAGGAATTGCGGTAATTCATCTATAGATGTTTTCCTGATAAATCGTCCTATTTTGGTTACTCTCGGGTCTTTTTCTATTTTAAATGTAGGTCCATCCGATTCATTCAATTCTTTGAGTTGCGTAATCATTTCTTCGGCGTTTACGACCATCGATCTGAATTTATAACAATTAAACCGGCGCCCGTTTAAACCGATGCGTTCTTGTTTGAAAAATACAGGACCCCCATCTTCTAATTTTATAAACAGCGCTGTCAGGGCAAGCAAAGGACTGGAAAAAAATAATACCAATACGCTGAATACAATATCGAATAAAGCTTTTATTTTCAGACTGATATATTTCGATGGGGTAGTCTGGTGTGTAACGAAACTGAAATCAAAATTCTTCTTCTTTTTTAAAGAATTAAAATAGCTTTCCTGCATGATGTGGAGGTTCACCCCGATTTCGTCGCATTCCTGTATAAGTAGTTCTAAGTTGTAATGTTCGTCGCTGACAGGAAGACAATAAAACACATCATCAATGGCATTGACGGTAATATATTTTTTCAGCGTTTCCTGTTTTTTAATAATGTGTGTATTCTTATATCTGTCCTTAAATTCATCATTGTATGAAACTATGGCGGATATCCTGTATCCCCAGTCTTTTGCCCGAATAAACGAATCAATAAAAGCTGAGGCATTTGAATCGGCGACAATGATAACATTCCTGCTGTTACAACCCTTGCTTCTGATATAGCGCATACTGTAATAAAATAACAGTTTAAAACCGGTTAATATAATTACATTTAGCAGAAAGAAAAGGGCAATATAAAAATTTGTATCGGAACTGGGAGTATTAAATGGCAAGAGGATAGTTTCCAAAAGCAATAAAATACTTCCAAAACCTATGGTTGCCAAATAACCTCGAATCATATTGCCGAAGCTGGTTGCTCTGAAAATAATACCGAGTCGCAACTTATAAAATAACACACTCCATATCAGTGCGATCTGGATGACCAGGAAGGTTTTTTCTTTTGCATTAAAAACCGGCGATGGAAAGAAAAATTCGATAGCACAAAAAAGTAATATGGATATTATTACCTGTACCGCTACCATAACCCGCGAGAGTTTGGTCTCTCTTTTAGTAATCATATATATGTCCGTTAAAGACTTTATGTAAACAATTAGATTATTTTTTTATAACGCTCCCGCTTATAGTAAATTTATTTGAACCGGAAAAATAGTACAAATTATTCGGAAGTCTGTTTTCTGCTTTTAACCAAAATACTTCACAAAGATATAAATAAATATTAAATTAGACAATATATAGAATGTAAAATATTATGATTTTATAAAATAAAGACGACACGACAACTAAGGTAACTACTCAGCGCCCTAATAAATTTGATAATAATCAGCCATTTAGTTGATTGTTATGTATTTANNTCTTTGCCCCGACGGGGCTAAACCTACCTGCGGCAGGCAGGTATGCATAATCCCACTAAGCGAAGCGCAACTGGGGGTTAATGAAACAATCCCCTCCTTTTGATATTCAGTTCGACAAAGTCGATTTGCGGGTATTGAGCGCTTTGCTACACAAAATGTAACAACTGCAAAACAAATTGCTATACTATTTTCATTATATTAACTGATTATAATCGTAACTTTGCAACACAAATATGAAAATTTACCAGAGTAAACTCCGTGTTTTCGCTGCTTCGTGCGCTTTGACCTTGACGTTTTCTTGTCAAACACCGAGTTTTTTTCTGACACGAACTAAAAAGATTAACAAGTAATATTATATGATTTTGGCGTTTTTCATCCTGTAAATTCTGTCCGGAAAAACCTGTAGATTTGATTTTAACAAATTCTACTTTGACAGATTAAAATAATAGTAAAGCACCTGACAGGATGAACAGGTTTCATTTTAT